>CANPYE010000006.1 GCA_947588005.1 uncultured Lachnospiraceae bacterium
CCATCGTGACGCCGTCCATCTCTCCCATCTCGATGTCGAGAAGCAGAATATCGTAATCGCTCTTCTCCGCGTATGCGAAAAGGAACTGCTCGGCGGAGGAAAAGCCTGTAATCTGCGCGGTGTGGCCGGTCTTTTGGACCCAGCGGGTTAGCATGTCTGTTATATACTGTCTATCTGCGTCTGAATCGTCGCAGACTGCGATTTTGTAATTCATGAGGATGCACCTTCTGTTTTTCGGATTTGGGATGACAAGTATGAACGGCGAGTCCGCAGTGCTCATTGCTAACGTGAACAGTATACCATGTCCTCCGGACATGCTCCCTCCGGGGGATGCGCACGGTTCGCTTTGGTGTTTTGTCCTCACTTCGTTCGGACACCGAACCGGCGCGGTATAATCTCTGACGAGATTATACCATGTCCTCCGGACATGCTCCCTCCGGGGGATGCGCACGGTTCGCTTCGGTGTTTGCCCTCCCTTCAGTCGGGCGCGAACCGGCGCGGGTATAATCTCTGACGAGATTATACCATAAATAATACGGTTTTGCCACCCCTCAAAAATGCGATAAATTCAAGAAAGTTCAAAATATAAAGGTATGCAAAACCTCCCGAAAATGTGCCAATTAGTAACAAATTAGTAACACGATCAGGCCGCCGGAATCGTAAGAATCTGCCCGGCGTAGATCGTCGTTGAAGTGATCCCGGAAAGCTGCATGATCTCCCTGTACCGTGCGCCGTTCCCCAGGTGGGAAGCTGCGATTTTCCAAAGGGAATCACCCTTCTTCACGGTATAGGTGGAAGTGGTTTTTGCCGCTTCCTCTGCGGCCTTGTTGGTTCCGGGGATCATCAGGATAAGCCCGGCGTGGATCGTGGTGCTTGTCAGGCTGTTAAGGGCCATAAATTCCTTATACCGTGCGCCGTCGCCCAGGTATTTAGCGGCCAGCGCCCAAAGGCAATCACCCTTCTTAACCGTCACCGTTTCATAGCCGGAATCAGGGTAGGCCACGGAAGGAATATCAATCCCATAATCGGGATTGCCATATCCAAGAATATACTTGCTCCCAAGATCGTATGTCCGTTCATGGACGGCATCAGAAGTATTTCCTTCGACCGTGTGCAGCGTGTTCCCGGAAACGCCCGTCACAATGCCCGTGTGGGTGCTGTCGTTTGGATTATAACCACTAGAAAAGAAAACAACATCCGCCGCTTTCGGTGTGTACGTTCCGCCGTAAGCCTTCGCCTTGTGGAACCGGCCCTTATTCTTGAACCAGTTCATCCCAGCGTCACAATCTGCATAGTAACACACAACGGATTTTGCAATCCCGGCAACATACATCACCCACGTTACAAAGATAGCGCACCAGGCCACCGCCATATTGAAGCCCGCCCCGGTCAGTGCGTTATACACCTTGATATACTTATCGTCGCCGGTAGGCTCACACGTTCCGATTTCTGCCCGTGCAATGCTGATAATTTTTTCGATAACGTTCATTATTTATCACCTTCGCTTTCCGCTTTATTTTTGAGTACCTCGATAGCCCTGGTTACAACTGCCGGAATGGGAATCCCCATCAACCCGGCGTTCTCCACAATGGAAATCGTTTCATTGGCAATGAAGGCAATCACCACGGCATCCCGGATAAAGCTGGAACCCATTACCAAATCCAGGCGGCAAGCCACCAGCACGATCAGAAGGGTTACACCCTTACGGCAAAGCCCCTTCCACCCGGCACGGGATTCCAGTGATCCCGTTGGTGTCTTTTCCGAATTGTGGAACACCCCGGCCACGATCAAGCCGGTCACATAGTCCACACCCATGAAAATGATAAGTGTGGTGAGTGCGGCATCCCACCCGCCAAACAGGGAAGCGAAGCCGCCGCCGATTACGCCGATCAGAGTTAAAATTTTAGCTTTCATTTTTCTGCCCTTACCTTTCTTTGATTGATATGCAAAAACCCCTACACGGGCTTATATAAGGCCCATATAAGGGGTTTGTGCGCTTGTCTGATATTCTGTTAAGACTGAACTTCCCAGCCGTACACGCCAGGCTCCCACACGTTGTTATCACAAGTAGAACGCCACTTCTGATCTTTGTGTTTCACCACGTCCCCAGTCTGGTATGCGTCATGTGCCCCAAGCGGCTGTGTCCAGATCGGCGTTCCGTCCCCGTCGAAGCCCACCTTACTGAAAAGGGAAGGGGCCTTGTCGGGTGTCCAGTCCGCTTGTGACGTGTGCGCCTGAACCACTTTCCAAAGCTGCGTTTCGTTATCCTGGTTCACACCGTATTTCACGATCTGATCCACGGTGTAAGCCTTACCGGCTGCCCAGGCCGGGAACAGATCGGCCACTTCCATGGCTTCACTGTCTGGAAGGTTTGCCCCCTGAATCTGCATCTGGATGAAGCGGTTCATCTGTGCCGCCACATATTCCATGTTATTCATTCCCATTCACCCCCGTAAGCATAATGTTCAAAATACCGTTCATCTGTTCATTCTGCGCCGACTGCGCAAGGATAAATTCATCCTTGCTATACTGGATCATTCCGTATTCGTACCCGGAAAATCCCGGCATTTCGTCCGTGCCCGGTTCGTCCACCTTCTGAATATCGGTGTGTTTCCACACGCTGTATTCATCCACAACCAGCGGTTCCGGCTTCACGGTGCTTCTTACCTTCCCGTAGTCAACCATCTTCTTACCACCTTTCTTTTTATAAATAACCTCTATGTAATACCTATCTGCCGCTGCCTGAATCGGTAAAACATACTTTTCTTGTAGCCGGGCACTGTCGCAATGCTTCAGCCATCCCTTATATGAATTGATGGAACACCAATCGGAATAACTCATAAGTTGCCCGTTCTCAACCTTTGCGGCAATTTCAAGCATCCTATTCTTGAAATTGATACAACTGCTTTTCCGCAAAAGGACATAATTCAAAAATATTCGATAGCCCACAAAATCAACGCCCCGCACATAGGAAGGGAACACTTGCCAGTTAGGCTTTATCATCAACTTCAATTCTGTTCTGAAGTAAACGTCAATCTGCCGCCTTAACTGGTGAAGTTCTTCTTTGGTTCTACCGAAAATCAGAATGTCGTCCATATAACGGAACTCGTACTTCACCCGCATTTCTTCCTTGATCCAGTGATCGAAGAAGGAAAGATAGAAATTTCCGCAATATTGGGAAAGGTAATTCCCTATTGGTATTCCGGTTTCAGAATCATAATCTTCATCCAGAAGCCAAATATCACGCATATTTTCAATTTTTGCGGTAGAAATACTATCTATGATTTCATCCAGCAACCAAAGCAATTCAGGGTCTTTGAAAAGCCTTCTGAACTTCGCTTTCAAAATATCGTGGTTAATGGAAGGGTAAAATTTACGAACGTCCAGTTTCAGGCAATATTGGCAGCCTGGAACATCCGTCTGCATGGCCTTCTGAACATCATGCAGCGCCGCATGAATCCCTTTATCTGGAATTGCTGAATAGGTGTTCTTTGTCAGGTGCTTCAGCAAATACGGCTCGATCACCTGTAAAATGGCCCATTGGCAAATCCGATCAGGGAAATACGGCAGCTTGAAAATCTCCCTTTCCTTCCCGTTCTCTTTCTTGATGAAAGACCGATACTCGGAAGTATGATAGGTGTGGTTGATAAGCATATCCTGAAGCGCCTTCAAATACGTTTCCTGGTCTGCGTCAACCGCCTTTACTTCTTCATACCACCCTTTTCCCTTCCGTGCGTTCTTATGCGCTTTTCGTAGGTTATCCATTGAACAAATTTCTTTGTATAGATTTCCTACTCGCTTCATGTGCCGGATTCCTTTTTGTATGCACTAACCCGAACTTTCGACATTGAAATTAACTTTTCAATCCTACTAATACAGGCTTTGGTATTTTTATGTTTTGCCTAGTGGCACGGATTCCGGGGAATACAGATTATCAGTTTCACCCGCCCCGCATACATCAGGGCGGGTGTTTCGTGTATTTACTAACTGCCTGCTGATATTCCGATTACGATTAGAGGAAGCATTATTGAAGTTAAGGTAGAAGCTGCTGCAATTAGTGCTGTTATTCCATTTACTGCCTAATTTAGTAACCTTTTTCATGGCCTGCTTCTCCGTTGCTATCGGCATAAACAACAAAACTTCCCCGAAAATCCTATTTCAAAATTACTTCAAAACAAATTGAACATTACGCCGCTTCCTGGTTTCTGGAAGGTACATACACCAACCGCCCGCCGATAATCCGATGACGAGTAGAGGAAGCATCATCGAAGCTAAGGCAGAAGCCGCCGCAACTAGCGCCGTAATGCCATTCACCGCCCAATAAAGCAACCCGCCAGCCGGTATGCTGGTTCCAAAAATGATCTCCCACGGGAAGGGCGCTGTCACCCTTTACTTCCGTAGGGATGAACAACCAATCAAATTTTTCGTTGTACCCAAACGCTGAAATATAGCCATAGGTACAAACGGGGCAAAGGCCGGTATCCTCGTAAGGCGCTGCGTCGGTGTTATCGGTAAATCCGTGATCTGCGACGTAAACCCTTCCGTGTTTCGACGCATCCACGGCATCAGGATTATGCACGTTGATTCCGTCAATCCACGTCCAAAGATCGCTCCAAAAATATTCTTCTCCACGGTAGGAAACAACCTGAACGCTGTTCTCATTCAGCACCATGCCGGATTCATTGCCAAGGGAAACGCTGCCCCCGGTGTTTTCCGTCATGGAAGTCTTGCTGTCGTCGGTTTTGGAAGCGTTACCAACCCCGATATGCTTCTGCATATCAAAGGAAGCGTATTCGATCAGCATAAGCATCTGAGTAATACCGACCGGCCCGGCGTAAGACTGTTCCCAGCCCTTACCCCTCTTTTCGGCCAGCTTCCGCACGTTCTCCCTTGTCAGAACGGAATTAAGGCCGGAAGCGGGCTTTGCTCCTGCAATGCTTGCCAGTTTATCAGCGGCGGGATCAGCCACTTCCGCATCATCCAGAATATACCCCTTCTCTGCGTCCTGAATGGAACCTTCAAAGGCTGCCAGATAGATCAGTTCATTTTCCTTCCCGTCAGCCATAAAGCCAGGATGAACCTTGAATCCAGGTTTCGGCTGCGTGGTGACGTAATACCGGGCCTTTCTGATATGCCGCCCGTAATTCTCGCCTTCCGTAATAACTTCCGTAAGCACGGGAACCACCTTATACCAAAATTCCGGCTGTTCAACCATAACCTGTACTTCCGTACCTATCGGGTAAGTTCCGGCGAATCTCTGCCCTTCCGGGATCGTCACCGCCTGCGCCAATTTCCCAACGGTGGTAAATGCAGCGTCCCCCTGGTAGGCCACAACCTCGCCCTTGTCTGTCACGTTGCAGCGCCGCCTTCCGCCGAAACAATGAACATCATCAAAGCCCTTTCCGGCTGTTTTGTTCACGGCCCCGGCCAGCCTGGTAAACCGCTTATTTATAAGATCGACTTCCACACCGTAAATGTCGGTATCCGTGTAGCCAATCATGGCCTGCAAATCGGAAATCTGTTCCTGCAATTCCCGAATATCTCCGATTGTCGCCACGGCCCCCGGATCAACATTCAGGGAAACGCTTTCCGCATTTCCTACGGTGGTAATGATCTGCACATAGGCGGCGGATACGCTCACCCCATTATTGGGCGGCATATGGCAATTCCCGGACGTTTCCACCGTCACGGCATACAGGATTTCCCCATCCTGCGGATCATTCGCATACAGGCCAAGCGCCCGCATATAGTACCCTTCCCGCAAATCTGTATTCGTGAAGGCCGCTTCCACCTTCACGGCAACCTCATTCGTGCGGGTGATTTTGGAAATGGTGCTTGTCTGCTTCACGTCAGCAAGGGTTTCCAGTTCTTCCAGGCTCCCCACGTCGTAGGTATGGGAAGAAGCGGAAATTTTCGTGAACTCCACGCTTTCCGATCCAGAAATCATTTTTGCAATCAACGCCTGTCCTTTTTTGGTGATAACCAGTTTTGAAAATTCAGCCATCTTCTTTTTCCTTTCTATTCATTTTTAATTTCAAAGAAATCAGCAATCACAACACCAGAAGCAAGTGAACCTTTTCCGTTTATGTTGAACTGTTCTTTGAAATCGTTTGAAATTGTCATACTTGCGGCATTTACAACACCGCCGCCGTAAATCGCCGTTCCTTCCGCTTCCATGGTTTCCCGGCTGTCATTGGTGATTAGATAACCGTCTGCGTTCACGATACCGCCGCCGATCTCCACGGTTCCGGCCACCGTATAGGTTTCCCGCCCGTCGTTGGTGATCCTGAAGAACTCCACAAAGCAAGTACCACCGGCAACCAACGCATCACCGGCAACGTCGCACGGGATTTTATTGGCCGCATGGAAAACGATATTTGCCGGGAACATGGTTTCTATCAGGTGTTCCAGTTCTTCCACCTGTCCGTAAAGTTCAAGATCAACTTCCAGTTCCACCCTGTATTCCTCCGTGAAATACTTTTCCACCGTGAAATTGTTTTCCCCACAAAGGGAAATCAGCCGTTCCAGGAACACCCGCCAAGTGTAAGGAATAGCGTTGAACCAGCGGGCTTGTACCCGTGATCTTCTGCTTTCAAGCGTATCTTCAGCGGAAGGGTAGATATGAAGCAATTTTTCATAGCGGGAAATTCCGTATTCATCAGCCGTCGAAATAAATTCATTCTTCAGCACCCGATCAGCGGCGCTCCATACTAACCGAAATTCCGGGTTTTCCGCTTCCAGCGTCACGGAAATTTCTTTGAAATCCGCCATAAACGGGGGAAGATATGATACAAGGTCAACTTCTCTTATCATGCGCTTGCACCCCCGAAAGTGGGAACATCATATTCCCCCAGCGTCAGGTTATCGGCGCTGCCGTTGATCCGTGTGTTCGTAATGTCCACGATCCCGGTAATCGCAAGCAACCGGGTTTCGATTTGCGACACACGCACCACCAAATAAGGGCTGCTTGCCCACGTTTTCCGCAACTCCAAAAGGTACGCTTCGATTGCTTCATTGATCGAACTTTGAAGGTTCGTCCAGGCATACCCCACATCAAAGGTAATCGTGGTTTTCACCGTGATCTTCACTTCATCCGCCCCGTGTACGCTTACCACATGGCCGATTGGGGCAACTCCGTACCCTTCACCGGCGTTTTCTTCCGGGTCAATGGCCGTCTGTACGGTCTGAATCAGTTCTTCCGTCGGAATCCCGTAATCTGAATTAAGGATTGTAAGAAGCACCGTTCCGCCAACGGTCAGCTTTTTATTCAGGGCGGCTTTATACACGGTTTCCAGCCAATTCTTAACGGCGGGGCTTGCCGTTCCTATGGTGGATTCATACCAGGCTTTCACCGCATCATCCGGGATCATGTCAGCCGGGCGAATGTCGTTATTCCAAACCCTTGTTACCTTCGTACTCCCAACGCCAGGAATGGCATTTGTTTTTTCCAGATAATCCGCCCGGTTCCCGCCGTATGCCCGTTCGTCGAAGCTGTTGAAATAGCGGGTTCGCAAATCTTCCGTTTCTTCTTCATCCTCGCCGGGAATCAGAACTTCCGTCAGCGTGGCGGTTTCCAGCCCTTCCACATATTCAATCGGGATCATTTGCCCCAGGTATTGGTTCCCGATTGTTCCAGGTGTTTCACACTGTACCCGGTATTCACCATCTGCGATTTTTTCAAGAACCACATAATTCAGCGCCCCGATATTGAACCGCTTCCCGATAACGTCCACCGTCGCCGGGGTAAATTCTCCCTTCAGGATCGCATTGGTGGAAGGGTATGGGGAAAGCCCCCTTTCCTTCGCCCGCTCAATCAGAAATTCCCTGGAAGCCGTGTCCCCGTATGCTTCCCGTAAAATGGTATCAAGTTCGATATACAGGATTTGAAATTCAATGGCCGTTGGGGAATGGGTGTCCCATATAACCGAACCTTCCCGCTTGTCGAACTTGTCCGGCACACGGTCAAGCATACGTTGAAGCACCACTTCATAGGTCACATTCTCATACATCAATAGTTCACCTCTCTTTCCGCTTGCACATCCCCAAAAATGGTGTGTGCTATAAAGGAAACATGAACCACGCCCTTCACCGAAAGATCAAATTCAAAATTGTCAACGCTCTGAATCCGTTTATCCCAGGTAAGGGCTTCCGTGATCCGGCGTTCCAGTTCCGGGCATACATACGAAACTGGTTCACCGTAAAGGTCAATCAGTTCAATCCCATAATTCCAGGAATACATGATATACTGGTAACGCTCTGTAAGAAGAATCTTATAGATCGCCTGTTTCATGGCTTCCAGATTGTCCGTATATCCCCGGATCAGATTATTGTCCAGGTTCATTTTGTAGGTACGGGTGGGCTGTTCCGTCAGTTCAAAATCCCGTTCAAGGAATCCTGTATTTGCCGGTATCATGTCCCGATCCTATCCAGCACAATATATTTTTGCCCGCCCTGTTGCCTTAAAAGGATCACTTCATCACCGACAACCAGCCCATTATGAACGGTGATTTCAATGGTTCCTATGGCGTGAACGTGGGAAGGGCTTACCGGGGCGGTGGGTGCGTCAGGCGGGGAACCGCCCGTATAGTAATAATTCTGCGTATTTCCCCCGGTGATTCTGGTTTTGTAGTCCGTCACATTCCGGGTAAGGATAAGCTGCGCTTTCCCCAGCGTCATTTTCTGTTCAACCAAAATCTGAATCGGGTTTGCAGCCGTCACCTTTCCGAAACAGACTTCAACCGGTTTTTCAGCCTTTACCGCATCTGTGGCGGCTCTTTTTATCGTCTTTACCAATCCGACCGCATCAGGCAATAAATTCACCCCCTCGCAAAGTTAAATCCATGAAATGTTCATCCAGCTTGAAGGTGTGCGTTACCTTCTCCACCAGCATGAAATTTTTCACCTTTACATCCCCCAAATCCAGATTGATAACGACCATGCTTCCGGCCCTTACCCTTGTATCACCGATAGCGTTTGTTATTTTCAGATTCCGGGTCTTTTTGTTGTACAGGGTAAGAAGGGCATCCGCTTTTGATTGCCCGTTCTCGCCTTTTGACAGGGTATCAAAGTATTGAAGGATACCCCATTTGTTAATATTTGAACCGTCTTGCGCAATATACACTTCACGCTTGCCGGTTTCCTCGTTGTCGTAGGTCAGTTTAATTTTGTTGTAGGTGTCGGTGTCGATTGAAGATTGATATTCAAAATCTTCCCCGGTTTCTTCGTCAATCATCAGGTAGGCCCCCGGCTCCCCGACGTACATTGAAGAAATGTTCTTCAGGGCCAGCTTCCCGAAATCATCATAAAGGACGAACATTTCCTTTGTGTTCTGCAAGGTTAGATCAAGGGCATTTTCGATCATGTCAAACAAGGAAGTGTTATCTTCCACCCGTGAAGCAATCACAAAGCCTGTATCTTCCAGCGTCCCGGTCTGCAAAGCGAAATCTGCCGCCAACATCTGGACGAATTGGGAAGCCGTCTTATTCTCATACACATAGGTATCTTTGTTCTGCAAATACCTCAACTGATCGTAGGCCGTCACCGTGATAATCTGATCCTTATTCCGCTTCTGAGTGAACACGAACCCAAAGAAAACCGGCTCACCGTCCACCCGCAAGCGCACCGCCGAACCTTCCGAAAAATCCAGAATATCATCCTTCAGAACGTTGAAGGTCAGTTTTCCCGGCGTGGATCGCCGTTCTGTACTCCACTCAATCCCTTCTTCCAGTACAGGGCGGTAAGCCTTTGTTCCGCTCTCATTGGCAATCAAAAGTTCAACATCCATTTGCCCACCCCCCTACGCTGCCGGGATCGTCAGAACTTGCCCCGGATAGATCAGGTTTGGATTTCCGCCGACAACGGCCCGGTTTGCGTCATAGATCACGGTGTATTTTGCTCCGTTCCCGTAGAATTTTTTTGCTATGTTCCATAAACAATCACCCCGTACCACCGTGTAAGTCTGTGCTGCCGGTGGGGCGGGGCTTGTTTCTGCCGGGCGGGGTTCTTCAACCGTCGCCTGTGGCTGTGGTTTCGATTGTACGATCTTGATATTTACCGTTTTCGTGCCATATTCCCGGTATTGCTTCAGCTTCACTTTCACGGTCAGGTCAAAGCCATCCGTGGCCTGTTCCGTGATTTTGTAATCTTCCATGGATACCTTCATATTGGTGGAAAACATGGATTTCCCGGAAGGGAACGATCTGGAAACAATGAACTGGAACGGTCTTTTCCTGGTTTTCAGCTTTTCAAAATATTCCAGGTAGTAGGCCGCACCCTGGAACCCCGATTTGTAAGAAGCAAAGGGATATTTCACCTGTGGGATCATACATTCAAATTCAACGTCTGTAAGCTCCGGCGTTTTCAGAATGTTGATCTGCCCTTCATCAATCAGGGTAATGGTACTGTTCGCATTGTTGATTTTGATTTCTAACTTTTTGGGTGCAATAGGCAATAAGCATTTGTCCAGGTAGAAATCATATCCGCTCTTGCTCATTACTCATGCACCCCTTCCGTTATAATATCCACCGCTTCATTCACCGAATCTGTCAGGCCAGTAATAAGGCCGTCCAAATCCATATTTGAACCAATCTGATTGTGGTTCGTCTGCTCAATGTTCACTTCCGCCATTGTGAACCGATTCACGGCTTCCTGCTCTGCAATATCACGCAAGTATTTCAAATCTTCTTCTGTAATATCCATGTTGTCAGCGATTGCCCCGGTATTCCCGGCAATATCGTCAACACCACTTCCGATACCACTCAAATCCAACCCTGAACCATAATCGGCAAGATTTGCGTAATCGTCAGCGCTGGGGACGTTGGTATTGAACAGGGAAGCCGGGTCAAAGTTGGAAATGCTTTCCTCGATTCCTGCACCGAAATTGTATCCAGCGGAAGCAGCGTCAGAATAATCAATGAAATCCATTTTCTTGACGTATTCCACCCAGCCGGATTCATCTTTTACGGCTTGCTGTGCTTCCTCTAAACCGTTGTAAAAATTATCAAGGCCGCTTGTAATATCCACTGTTACACCGGGAATCTTATTCAGCAGATTTTCAATGGCACGGGCAAGGTTAGCAATATAACCAATAACCGTCAGGCACATATCATAGAAAAGCACCTTAACCGCCGCAACGGGATCATTAAACACATTCCCAAAAAAGTTTGCCACGGCTGCGAATTGGTTCCAAATAGGAACAACAAAATTGTTAATGATATGTGCGCCCAAAACGGCAAACACCCCGGCAATTATCCCTGTGGCCGAAACGGAAGTACCGGCAAATTTATTCACCGCCGCCACCCCAGCATATAACAGGGCCACCAAAGCAATAATCAGCACAATGATCCAGGTAATGGGGCAAGCGTACAATGCCGCATTAAATCCGTACTGTGCCGCCGTCGCTGCGAATGTCGCACCCGCTTCCATAGCCAGGGAAGCCGCATGAACGGATTCCATGAAGGCCGCTGCCGCCTTTAGTCCGTTGCTGATAAGCTGGATACCGTTGTAAATACCCAAGGCCGTATAATAGGCAATCAGGGCGGCTGTAACGCCCCCAAGAATCGGCGCAATTACCGACCAATTATCAGCCACCATTGAACCAGCGGAAACAAGCAAATTGAAAATTTCCATGGCAACACCGGCCACGATTGCAAGCCCTTCAACCGCATTGTTCACAAAGGTTTGGAACGCTTCGCTGTTGGCAATCTCGTTCATCCTCTGCAAAACCGGCTGAAAAGCCATCAGGGCCGTATTCTGGAAGGAAGTCCAAATCTGTGAAAAGGTTTTGGGCATGGCTTCAAATTTCGCATTGGTATCATCAGCCGCCGCAAACATGGCATTTTTCACGATTTCGGCGGTGATCTGCCCTTCAGCGGCCATATCTTTAAGCTGCCCTTTCGGAACATCCATATAATCAGCGATAGCCTGAATGATATTGGGCGCTTGCTCCAAAATGCTGTTGTATTCCTCGCCACGCAATACCCCGGAACCCATGGCCTGAGTAAGCTGCAACATGGCGGCATCAATTCCCGCCGCTTCCGTTCCGGCAATCGTGAACTGCTTGTTCAACTGTTCAGTGAAAGCAATAATTTCTTCTGAACTCGAAAAGGCATCACCGGCCATCAGGCCCAATTTGGAAACTGCATCCGCCGTTTGCTGATATGCTCCCCTCGCCCTTTGGGCCGAAAGGAAAATCATGTTCTGCAAGTCCTGCGTGGTCTGTAAACCATCATTCATCAGATTTAACCGGGCCGTGGTGGAAGTAAGTTGATCGGATAAATCCATGGCGTTTGTGACGGTCTGCATTGTCGCATAGGCGGCCACCGCCCCCTTAATCAGATTCATCAACTGATTGGCTTCTTCCTGCCCCTGTTCAATCTCCCGGTTAAATCTGCCCTGTTCGTCCACGTTGTCCCGGATATACCGTTCAGTTCCCCCGACCGTCTGCGAAAGCCTTAAATATGCTTCATTAGCGGCTTCCACGTCCATATTGTCAACGGCCCGGTTCAAGGCTTCCTGTTCCTGGATCGCCTGATCCAACTGCCCCCGCAACTGTTCCAGTTCGGCGTTTGCCGTGTCGGAACCAATATTCATTGGATTCTTTTCAATCGCCTGAATCCTCTGCTGGATCGCCAATAGGCGGTTCTGCATATTGTTCATATCGGCCACCGCATCAGGCGGGAAAAGGTCAGTCTGCCCGGTTGTGGCGGCAATTCGCTGTTGTGTCTGGTTCAAATTGTTCAACATATTATTTGTACTTTGAACTTCCTGTTCAAAACGGTCAATACCTGAACCTGTGAACACATCCAGCGTGTCAGTCTGCCAGCGAACGGGAACCTCGACCGGGGCCGGGGCGGTAGGCGTGGGGGCCGCCGTGGTTTCCGGTCCTGTTCTCATGCCGTCCATGAAATTATCTAATTCCTGCATTGCCAAAGTTGCCTGATTGGCTGCTTCCCGTGCGGCTTCCAGGGAACTTGTGTCAATGGGATTGTTCATCCCGCTCCGCAAATCTTCCATGGCCGATACCCCAAGGTTTACGGATTGGATAATCTGCATCAAAGGGGCCGAAAAATTGTCGTAAAGTTCAATTTGGCTTTGAATTGTCGCCACGCCTATCACCTACCTTTCTTCTTTGCCCCTTTGGGCTTAACTTTTTTCAATTCTTTTTCCTTCTTCTTATCGGCTTCCAGCTTTATTTTGATCGCCGCAATAATGAAGGCTTTTTCCTGATCTTCCAGATCAAGGAATTGAGAAGGAAGGATATGCAGCTTGTGAAGGGCATAGTAAGCAAAATTAGCTTCCCAATCCCCTTCTTCGATCAGTTTTTTGCTTTATCCACCTTTTCATCAAAGGACAGGTTAAAGCCCTGGAATTTCTGGACGAACGCCGCAAGATCGTTATACTCGCCCGGATCATCCACCATTGCCAGAAGCAAATCTTCCGGGGTTTTCACCTCATAGGAATCCTGCAACTCCGCATCATACAGATCAGGAACCACGACGGAAGCACAAATCAACTTCTGGACATAGGCCCCAGATTTCATCTTCTGCCGGTACATTCCGGGCTTTCCGGTCACGGGAACGTCAATCGTGCATTCCTCACGCAACGCTTCATTCTCCTTTGAACTAACGTGGCGGAACTCCCACTTCAGGGGCTTTCCGTCATCATCACAAAGGGAAGCCGTGGGGGCATAAAAACCGTTCTCTTTCGTGGTCTTATTGGCCTTCATAAATTTAGCGAATTTAGACATTTTCACATTCTCCTTTACAGATTATTGGGTTAGTACCTAAAACCCCCGATATGGCCTTATATAAGCGCCACACCGGGGGTTTTGCGGTCTGTGTTAATTGGTAAGAAAGCCTTCCAGGTCTTTGAAGGTTTCGGGCATCTTGAAATCCTCAAAGGTGAAGTCCATATCTTCATCCAGATATTCGCCGTCAGCGTCAAACTTCGCCAAAATGCCGCCGTCAATGTTACAATCCATAAGGATTATCGTCTGCCGCCCGGCTGCCGAAGTGGGATCTTCATTTGAAATCTGCATTTCAAAATATACATCCTCGCCGGTGTCCTTGTACTGTAACATCATCTGCCGGAAGATCGAAGTGTTGTAGTGGAACGTTGCCGATCCTGTGCCGCTCCAACCACTCGCCTTATTGCCCTTGCCGGTCTTTCCCAGAATCGGAACCTGCGTCTTGTTCTTCTCGAACTTCACTTCTGCATTGATCGCCTGCATGAAGTTATAGCGCCGGGTTCCAATGGTCACGAAACATTCAGCCAAAGAAGCAAAAATTGAATCTTTGGCCTTCATTACAACATTCGGCATATTTTTCACCCCTTTCCTTTATGCCACCGTCACGGTCATATACAACTTCGACATTGCATTAACGACCGTAACCGCATCATTCACGACAACGGATTTCTTCGTGTTGCCCTGTGCAATGGTAACATCCGTATCGGCGAAGTTCTCAATGGCCCGGATTTCCTGAAGCTGTTCATGGTGCTTCACAATATCCGACCAAAGGGACACACGCCCGGCGTTATCGTTCGGGACAACCCCAAGGTACTTTGTATTGAACAGAACGGCAATATCGTTACCGATCTGGTCGATCACCCGCACCGTCTGATTGTCCTTGAAAATGTCGCCCTGTGTGTCGGACGTTGTAACCATGCTGTTAATATCTTCCAGCACCCGGACATCAGAACCCACCTTATGGAAGGTAAATTCACCCGCCTTGATCGCCTGTTTAAGCTGCGTCTGTGTCAGCTTAACATCCACGGTAAATTCCCCATCATAAACCCGGTTCTGAAGGGAACGGTTCACCGCACATCCGGCAGAAGCACCAGTCACCCAATAAACCAGACTACCGGCAGCCGCTCCATCATCCAGAACCTTGTTCTTCACGTTGATAGCGCCGTAGTAATCCCCGGCCTTGCCGTAGATAACCACCTGGAATTTGATACCCATTTCATCCCTTAACCGCTTACAGAAAGCCAGGTACAGGGATTTGATGGTTTCATCATCCGTCACAACGCCCATAGTGTTGAAAGTGTAAGATTCCGCCAAATCAAGATACTTCTGGTGGGCTTCTCCGTTCACCTCGCCGTTGGTTCCGTTCTCCAGCGCCTTCCCCGCCGTGATACTTTCTTCCAGAGATTCAATCTCTTTGAAGGTCACGAAATCATTCGCCGTCAATTCACTGGATTCCTTCACGGTCTGTTCGTCCACAATGGACGTTCCAAGAATCGTCTGCACGTTGAACATGGTTTCATCATCCGTGTTCTTCTGGATCGCAATCTTCAGATCGTTACCACGGGTTCCGGCGTACAGGGCTTCAGCAAGATCATTACTTGCCTTAACGCCCCCGGAAGTCAGCTTGTAAGCGAACAGGGTTTGCGCATTCAGGAACAGATCACGCAACCCCTTCAGCCTGTCGTGTGTGTAGTCATAGCCAAAAATCTTCAGGCTGTTCTTCTGGAAGTCCTCATTGGTGACTTCAAAAATTTCATTGTCAACGCCCCAATCCAGATCAAGGGCCATAGTGGCAATTCCTCTATCGGACAGGGTGGCCGTTGCGGAAGCTGCGGACACAAAGTTGATATAAGCGCCCGGAAGTTCCTTATTCTGAACTACAAAAGTTCCACCGCCTAAAGCCATTTTGTTTCACCTTACCTTTCTTTTATAAAAATCTTCAATCATCTGTTCCACGGCTTTCACCGTATATGTTTCATCCGGGGAAAGAATGGCGGTAAGTAAATCCCGCCTGTCCCGGAACCGTTCAGCCGCAAGCAACTGATTTTTTGAAAATTTACTTTCAACTTTTTCCGGCTTCTCTGCGGCCGCTTTTGTGGGCTTTCTCGCCATTTCATCACCTTACCCTTTCGCCGATACGGTTTGAGATAGTTCTTCCATAACCGGGATTTCGTCGGGATTGATCTTCACGAAAAGATCAAAGTTCACGAAAAAATTCAAAACCCCGTCCACAAGTTCACTTCTCATTTTGGTTCCCATCATCAAATCCCCTGTGACGGTGATATATTCCAGGCATAGGAAAAGGCGGTCTGTAACGTCGTTGCATTCTTCCGTTTCCCTATTCCTGCTTTCCGGGAAATACTGGATACAAAACGGCTGTTCCCGGAAGTACCGTCGATTAAAAAACCTTCTGCTTGTGGGCTTGATACAGGAAATAAAGAAGCAAGGCTCTTTCAAGCCTTGCTTCAGTTCATTTGCATATATCTTGTACTTGTCCCCAAATTCAGCATTCAGGGCTGTGCTGATCCCTTCAATGATTGAATTTATCACTTCATCACACCCCCTAAAAACTTTTTGATTTTGGCTTCAAGCACATTGGGGGCAATCGCCTGAACTTCCTGTTCCGAAATCGTCAGCATGAAACGCCCTTGAACCCATCCCTTGTGATTTGCGGTTCTGTGCCCGTATTCCACATAGGACGCATATTCCACGGGGTTCACGATCTCAATTTGCAGCATATTCCCGACGTGTTTGATTTCCAGGCTATCAACGAAAGCCTGTGCGCCGGTTCCGCCTGAAGCGGTTCCTTTGTTGGAAGTCCACCCCCGCCTTAACGTACCGCCCTTCTTTCCTGATCCGGGTGGGTATTGGCCCACGGGTGTACGCTTGATAACTTTGGCAAGTAGGCGGGCGGCTATCTCTTTGGCACATTCTTCAATGAAAGCGTCAACCTGTGACTGTTGAATTTTGTTCAACTGATTTTGAAGTTTTTTCAATCCTGCCGCCGAAAAGCTCCCCATGTTAGCCATCAAGCCCACCCCTTGAACAGTTCAAGCATGATTTCCTGATGGGTAGGATATACGGCTGGTTCTCCGCTTGCGGAATACTCCCCGGTTCGCCCGTTTTGCTCCACAATAATCTTTGAACCGCCGTGAATGTTGATCTCCGGCGCAAGGAATAACTTTTGCCCTTGCGAAATCGCCGCCGCTGTTTCTGTTTGGGCTACGGCATTTAGCTTTTCAAAGGACAATCTGCAAGGCTGATTTTCAATAACGGTAACTTCTTCTTGACGGGAAATCTTGCTTACTTCGTCTGTAATATCGTGGTATTCAACGACGGTACAAAGCCCGTTATATAGGCTTTCCTGTGCCCGCCGTGCCGCCTTTTGGGCGGCTGTAAGGCCTACCACCGCAACCGCCTGAAGCAAGAAAACTGATCCCGTCCATAAGTCAGAAGATAATTGATGAAGTTGTTCAACCTCTGTTCAGCGGTCAAATTTCCCTCACCCGTTGCAAATACTGTTGTAGTGTCGCCCTGTTGTATCTGCTTTACCGCATAATCCAAATCAAGCCCCGCAATGTCCCCAGGCGAAAATGTCCTTTTTGCCGTTAAGAACTCGCCCACCGCCATATCAATAGCGATACACACCAAACCATCAGGAATAGCGGTAACGTTGCAATCGTTCAGGATCGTCTTTTCCACCTTCTGAATACAGAAGTTCAAAATCACTTCATCACCGGGTTTGAACACATACCCGAACGACTGCAACCGTTCCATTACCATTTCCAGCATTTGGTTTCACCGCCCTTCGCTTATCCCCTGGAAAAGATTCTCGCAATCGGAATAGCCTTATGGTTGATATAGGTGCGGTCTGTATCCTGAGTTTCACCAGTGTGAACCAGCGTCCAGTTCTCGCCCTTCTTCAGTTCTTCATCCGTGGGGGAAAGCGTCGCCTGCTGCTTCTTCTCATAAGAGATACCGAACGGGGCAAAAACCTTCCTCTGCCTCATATACAGGGTATCTTCGCCGCCGTTGGTTTTCGGATCACGGCTCATTTCATAGGGAACCTTCGCCCCAATATCTTCATAGGAAATCGAACCGGCCCCCAGGGTGAAAGTTGTGTACCGAATACCGGCAGCCACATAATCCGTTTCAGCGGTCAGTTCCTTCTTTCCGCCGAAATACGGCTTCACCTTCGCCTTGTCGATCTCTCCGTCAGACGCATCAGAATCCTTTACCAGCAAAGCGCCGGGGGTTTCTGCATCAGCGTCAAAATAGCCGTCCACGGCGGGAAGGTCATCATCAACGACAACCAGCCGACCGTTCCAAGTTCCAAGTTCCAGATCACGCTGAACTCCCTGTGCATCCGTATATTTCAGGTGCGCAATCAGGTTCAGGTTTTCCAGATTGGTAGAAACATCACTGTGCATAAACACAAGGGAAAACTTCTTCTTGTTCGCCCCGCAAGCCTGGTTAATGGCAGAATTTAAGGTGCTTGCCCCAACCTTGCCTTCGCCGGAAGCGGTCACATCATAGGTGTGTTTGGTTACGAACTCGACGTTCTTTTTCCCTGTCATGGCAAAAATACCTTCCAGGATTGCCAGAATGGTATCTTCATCCAGGCCATCCTTGTATTCCGCCACCTGATCGGCGATATTCTGCATGAAGTCCTTGCCGCCTGTAATGTCATAAGAGAAATCTTTCTCCGTCCAGGCTTTGGCACGACCGATTACAACAACGCCCTGTTCAAAGGTTTTGGTGGAAGTTGCGGTAATGTCGGTCTGCCCGTCATAATTCACCGCATCCCCATCAATCAGGCCACGCATGGCAATCCGTGCGTAAGCCGTCCCATCCTGAGAACCAAGAATCGCCTTAATGTCCGGGTTTCCAACCAGGGCACGGGATTTCTTGATCTCGTTCATCTTCAGGTTCGGCACACGGCCCACCATGTAACCGAAAGCCTGCGGGTTAAAACTTTTAGAATCAAACTTGTCATTAGGCATTTTGTTCACCTGTCCCTTTCATAAATTGGTTTACAGTGTCACGCCGGGATTCTGTTCAAGATAGGCACAAAGTTCATCATAGGTCATTTTGGAAGTGTCTACCTCTGTTCCGGGCTTCTGCTCCCCGGAAGCGCCCGGCTGAAATCCTTTGAAGGTGTTCTTGCCCTGTTTCTTTTCAGCGAACAGGTAAGCATCCGACTTCTGAAGCGCCGTAAGCTGTTCATCAACACCCGTTGCCTTGCCATCTTCCCCAAGTTTTACTTTGGTCATATCCAGCAAGGCCCTTACCGCTTTGGTGTTTTTGGCCCCGGCAGCCGTAAGCGCCGTTTCCAGTGCGTTATCCAGTTTCAGCGCTGCGATCTCCGCATCATGCGCCTTCTTCTGATCGGCGTTCTGCTTCTGCAAATCCTCGATCTGCTTCTTCAGGTCTGCGTTATCCCCGGAAGATTTCTTCAAATCTTCAAGCTGCTTGTCACGATCTGAAATCGACTTTTTGGCCGTTTTCAGTTCTTCGTTGACTTCGTTGAACCTTGCTTTGGTAACAAAGTTCCCGTCCAGGGATTCCATAACCTTCTTTGCCTGTTCCTCTGTCAGCCCCATAGCAATCAAATCTTCTTTTTTCATGTTCACTCCATCCTTTCATTTACGTTGTTTTCCGTGGGTGACGAACCACGAATGAATCTTGTTCTTTACCGTCTGCAATGCCAAAAAGACGAATTTTGAAAAATAAGCATGAAAAAAGCACCCTTGAAAAGTTAATTTCAAAAGTGCTTCATTTCTTGCGTTTTTCCTTTTCATAGAACTCACACCGTTCACCGCCATAAATTACTTCATCCGGCTTACCGTGTG
The DNA here is from genome assembly GCA_947588005.1 of uncultured Lachnospiraceae bacterium. Classification (GTDB taxonomy): domain Bacteria; phylum Bacillota; class Clostridia; order Lachnospirales; family Lachnospiraceae; genus UBA3402. Next base: position 19,600 of record CANPYE010000006.1, read on the forward strand.
AATCATTCGCCCCGTAGATTTTGCAATATCTCGTTTGCGGCTGCCGCCCGATAGGCTCAATTACTTCACAAAAAATACAGGTAGAACATTGTTCATGGGTGGTTTCCCGTGCCCCCATAAAAACGGGCTGGTGCAAATTACTTTCGGTTTGCTTCTCCAATCAATCACCTACTTCCTTTATATCCGGGCATATCTTCTACAAATTCGTATCCCTGTTCAGGGTGTACTTCCAAATCCATAAAGATTGTTCTGCCGCTCTTTTCCATCTTCGTAATACGGTAATATGCGCCACGCTGGATAATCATTTCACTTTCATAACCGAACGTAGATTGTGGATCAATGCCGTTCCACGATTTACCACCGCCATTACCGAAAGCGGAAAACGGTTCGGCATACATCATTTGTGTACCCTTTGGGGAATAGATATTCATAATTACGTCACCAGAAAAGCCTTTTCCTTTAGCAACGCCGGTTGACGTAAACGCCCAAATTCTGTTTTCCTTGCCTACAAACTGTTGAAGCTGATCGTGTGTCATTTTCCCAAGGGTTCCATCAGGCAAGTTGAGAAAACTTTCAATCGCTTCAGTACCACATCCACGCTGCAACCACACGTCAAAATCATAACTGGATTTACTGATTATATCCGTCATGCTCTTGATCTCTTTATATGCGCCTTCATAGTTCAGATCAACGTTTCCAACGCCTTTATTGTTATGGCTCCCCCAGCCGCCTTGAAATCCAGAAAGTGGCCGGTTGAACTTTCCAGAACCAGAAGTATAGTCATATATGGCGTGTCTTTCCGTGCGATTTGCGGCACGCCACACATCCCCGCACACTTGCCTTAAACGATCATCTGCTTCTTTGGTGGATTTCGCCCACATGGCCGCATCTTTGCGATCCTGTGAAAAGGTGTCGTCCACCGCTCCAAGTATATCACCGTTTTCAAGTTTCTGCAAATCAGATTGAACTTTCTTGATCTTGTTCTGAATATCCGAAAGCTCTTTCTGAATATCGCTGTACTTCTTGCCCTCTGTTTCCAGTTCCCCAAGCTGCTTATACAAATCCTGGTACTTCTTCATCAAATCAGGATCGGTTTCAGTAAGGAACTTGCCCTCATAATATTTCTTCTTATCGGCAATGTTCAAAGAAGCATAGTCAGCCGTGGTAACGTCCTTGTTGTACCAAATCCCGGAATAGGTCTTGATTTCAAAATCATCAAGTTTCTGTTGAACTTCTGCCTTTTGGGCTTCCAAATCTAACTGTTCCTTAACCAGCGCCTTCTTTTGTTTGGCAATCAGCTTTTCGTTCAGCTTCTTTTCCCATTCCTCTTTCTGTTGCTGAATAGCTTCCATCTGCGAATGAATTGATTCCAGTTTTGCCTTTTCAAGCAAAGCATCCTTCGCTTCCTGTTTGGAAATCCCTTCGACGTTACCGAACGAATCCACATTATACCCCTGCTTCTGCAAATCTGCCGTAAGTTTGATTTGCTCATTTTCAAGGGCATCATATTTGATAACGTCTTCCTTACTACCTTTGTCAACCAATTCACCCCAGCCCCCGTATTTATCTTCAAGGCCAGTCATTTCATCCGATACCGTGTAAAACTTATCGGCGGCAACTGCATCTTTGTAAAAGGCATCAATGCCGCCTGCGTTTTTCACATCCTCAAAAGTAAAGCCGGAAGGGGAAAGAATACTGGTCATTTGGTTTTCCAAATCTTCAAGCTGCACATCCGCATCAGCAACCAGGGCCTTCAGCTTCTTTTCCGTCAGATAAACCTTCTTCTCCTTCGGCGGTGCTTCTGGTTCAGGCTCTTTGTGGTGTGAATAGTGAAGCGCTGATCCGTCGTCGATCACATCAAAGCCGGATTTGTCGCCGCCGTTCACGAAAGTATCTTCCCAATCCTGATATTTCATATCATCAGGAATATAATACGTTTTCCCGGTCTGTCCATCCCTCGCCGCACGTTCCCCGATCTGCCCGAAATTATCTTCAAAATAAGGAACCGTTGTCGTTCTGCAATGGGGATGAAACGGCGGGGCTGTCACGCCCGGCTGGTAGTCAGTCATGGGAAAATGCTTCCCGTCCATCATCCGGCAGATTTCGGAAGTAAGGGAATCCAACGTTGCCACAATTTCAAACTGTTCAACGCCCAGGCTGTGGAAACAATCGCCTTGTGCCAAGGAACTGAAATAGGCTTCTTCTGTCATAACAAGCCGCCCAGCGTTATATTTAGAAGTGTTCATCTTTGCGGCAATCGCATCAATGGCCTTCTGTGGATCGGCCCCCAACATGATATTTTGGGTAAGTTCCTTGTGAACTTCCTGAATCAGCTTATCTTTATAGCCCCAAATCCTTTCAGAAAAATTGTACCCGTCAACTGCCCACGGCTTTGAAATTATCTTTTCAATTTGTGCCTGATCTATACCGGCAATGTCAAACCCCACATTGAACCCCTTTTGAAGTTCATAGGCCGTGTGATAATATCCGCTGGTATAGACTTTTCCCATAGTCCCGGAAAGCGTCATGCCTTGCTTCTGAAACAGTTCTTCAAGGCTCTGCCGGGTGTGCATCTTCAAGGCTTCCAGTTTGGAAATATGGAACTTCGCTGAAGCATTTTCAAGCTGCTTATCCCATCCGCCCATCAAAGCGTTTTCCTGTCCGTACTTGATATATTCCTGCACATCCCACTTAAATTCTTTCAGATCGGCCCCGTGAAGGTACTGCCGGGCTTCAGCAAGGGTGATTCCGTTGTTCTTCGCAAAACGTTCATACCACTTTGAAATCTGCCCTTCGATCTGCTTTCGTGCTTGCCTGTACTGCGCTTCAATATCCTTCAGGGCATTGGCCCCGATCTGGTTTTGCGCATCTTCAAGCTGCATGAACCGCTGTTTCCAGTAATCGCTATTTTTCATTGTCCCCACCGCCTTCCAGGAAGCGGGGAACAATCAGCCGGTAAAATGAATATTGGTTCTTTCCTAACACCGAAAGATTGAACTTCTTAAACCTAATCAACATGAACCAGGCCGCCACGGCGAAAAGCCGTCCAAGGATCGGGTTCAGATATTCCACTTCCAGGGGAACAGTCACAACGTCAAACTTCCTGATCTTCGTCACCGGCCCCACCTTCCTTCTTTTGGCCCCCGCCACCCGGCGCAAACGGATCATATTGGTTCGCAAGCATTTCTTCCTGTTCCTTTTCCTTCTGCTTCTCCAACTTCTCCATTTCATCCTGCGGATCATCAATCCATGGGTGATTTGCAACCAGCGTTTCATCCGAAAGGATACCCACGGATTTACTGATATTGTCGATCACCTCAGATTCATTGATAAGAATATCCCTATCAAAGATAATGTCCACGTCTTCATTTTCAAAGTTGCCTTGCCCGGTATTGGCAAGGTGAACGTTGATGAACCAAAGGATTTCTTCAAAAGCGGCCTGCAATTCCGTTTCCATGTCGTTAGCGTCCAGGTCAATATCCGAATACATAGATTGAATATTCATCTGGTTAGGATTGCCGGAAAGCCGATCATCCTTTGCGTCGTACCCCATGGCGTTTTCTATCAGGGCCTTCTTGAAAATCTCCACAATCGCCTTGTAATTTTCAGAGTTCACGGTGATCTCCAAGGTTTCAACCCCGCCTTTGGTGTCCCCGTCATAGCGCACCTTAACGGCCCCATAGGTGGCAAGGTTCTTCCTGAATTGCCCAAGGTTTTCACCGTCATAGTTCTTCAGAACAAGAATCGTGTTCCTTGCATCCTCTTGCATATTGTTTTCAAAGTCCGAAAGCATAACGTTGATTCCATCCTGCAAGGATTTCACATTCTTAATCAGCGGGGTTTCCGTTTCGTTGTATTTCAGCGCAATAAGCGGAACCCTTGTCCAGTTAAGCCCTGTAACGTTCCCTTCTTCGTCCGTGGCGGTCAGGTGATAGGTGTTTGAAAGTTCATTTTCAACCGATACATCTTCAATCAGGCTTTCCCCATCAAGAATATATCTGTGAATCCCGTTCAGATCGTAAACTTCCACTTTCTGAATGATAACCGGGGTAGTACCTTCATACCCTGTTACCAGGTACAAGCGCACCGCAAAATCAAGAACTGTATGTTCACTGTCCTTCCAGAATGGAAGAATTTCATAACCGGGGAAAAGCCTGAAAGCAAAATCCCCGTTATCGTCGTAATACGGGTATAACCAGGCAATCCCACCGTTCAGCGCCGCCTTTCCACCGTTCTTCAAAATTTTTTTGAACCGCTTATTGAATATCTTTTTCAAAAGTTCAACGTACTGTTCATTCTTACAATCAATAGAAAACGGCTTTCCAAGAAGATAATTGGCCTTCTGGTTCACCATCTTCCTGTACTGGTTATCAATAATCCGATTATTGGGAAGGTTTTCAACCACTTCCAACTTTCCGTTTTCCCCGATCATGGTTCTTTTCCGGGTGATTATATCGTGTTCATTCTCATAATACAGGAAGCCCTTGATCTGCATGATCCTCTGTGGTGACGCCTTCCATTTTGAGATTTCCCGTTCCAAAAATTCCTTATCTGTCATTCTGCTGTGTGCGCCATACATAACCAGATTAGAAATCTTTGCCGTAAGGGAATCCATAAGCCCCAGCATCTTCCCTCACCACCTTTCTATTGTGTAATAAAAGCAAAACCCCGGAAACACACGGTTTTCAGGGCTATTTGTTACTAACATGATACTTTTGCGGTAAATCCTGCTGGATTCCGCTTTTCTTTCTCATAGACCAGATCAGTACCATCTTTCAGATTTATTTCAATCTTCAAATGGGTGTACGGTAGTTTTTCGGCCCATTGCTCAATCTTATCCAGGGCCTTCCAATCAGACTTATTCAAAACTGAATGTTTCCCCCTTGCTGAAATCTTCCAGGGCGTACCTCATAGCGTCCATCAGGTGGTTAAAATCGTCAATCGGCTTGTTCAGCTTCTTGCCGGTCTTTGGGTCTGTGCCCCAGGTGTAATTGCTGATTTCTGTAAGGAAGTTCACACAACGGGGGTGAATGATAATGTGGAAATCCTGTATATAATCAATACCGTTGTTTATGCTGTCCTTCCCCTTCCTTGCCCTGTGGATATGCGATATTCCCAGGTTATACAGGCGGTCAATGCTTTTCGGCTCTGCACTGTCGGCCTTGATCCGCTCTTTTGAATACCCCATCTGAAGCACTTCATCATAGATCGCTTCGTTGCTCATGCCCTTCTTATACATTTCATCAAACACCCATATAGTTTTTGCTGAAACGTCAATCAGGCCACAAAACAAAGCGGAAGGATCGTTCGTATATCCAAAATCCAGGCCGAAAGCGGATTGAACACTTTCCAAAGCCCTGATCTTGTCTATGTCGAAAGCCTGTTCTTCCCAATTCTCGAAGATCAGCCCTTCCACAATGCCCCAATCGCCCAAACCGGCCACACGGTAACGGCGTGGATTATTCAGGCGCATTGTTTCAAAAACCTTCTTGTCAGCCTTATCCAGCCATTCATTACACAAATAGTTGGTGGTCATGGCAAGGGTTTCTTCGTCCGGATGGTCGAAGAACCGGGCCTTCAGCCAATGGTGTTCATTCCAGGGGTTAAAGGTAAGGGTGATCTGCTTGAACAGGCCGGTTTCTTCCGGGACGGCTCCACGGATAGATTCATCCAGCATATCAAAATCAGATTCCTTGCTGATCTCATAGGCTTCTTCAATCCACATCCAGCAAAGATAGCCGTGTTCAACCGTGATCGAAGTTACCTTCAGCGGATCATCCAGGCCCCGGAAGTAAATCTTCTGCCCTGTGGGCTTATAAGTCATTTCCAGGGGGCTTTCCTTAATATCCCAAAATTCATCAACACCCAGCCGGTGGATCGCCCACTTCAGTTCTGTGAAGCAAGAATCTTTCAGGGTTCGGAACACCTTACGGACAACCAGGGTATTAGCTTCCGGGTATTTCATCATATTGACGATATACCAAAGGGCCGCCGTCTTTGATTTCTTACTTGCACGGCTGCCCTTGCAAACCCTGTAACGGCCTTTCCACCGCCAGAATGTTCCGTATCCTTTCCCGACATAATCAGGAAGGTGTATTCTCTTTCCCTTAACCTTCATCATCAGCAATCACCGCCTTATACCGTGGACAATGCCGGTTCACGCACCTGTGAACGTCCGCAAGCCCTTGCGTAAGATAGCCGTGATAATGCTTGCAATAAGCAACCGGGTAATAAGACAAATTCCCGTCGATCAATTCAACCATTGATTCCACTTTGGGCGGGTTATGCTTGAACCGTTCCCTTCTCCGTTTCCGCTGCCGCTTGACATTTCCCCGGTTCTTAATCTTCAAGATCGTCGCTCCCGTCGATCACAACGGGAACCGCACCGCTAACCGTGGAATCCGTCTTTGTGCTGTACCCGTGGCGGGACATCCACAACCCGGCAAGCTGCGAAGGGATAGCGCCGATCTCAAACTTCATCCGTGCGTCAACCTCACATTCTTCTTTCATGCGTGTAACCATGTCAGCATATCGTTTATTGTCAGCATACCTTTCATAGAACGCTGCCCTCGAAATACCGGCGTACACACAAAAGCCCTCAATCGTATAGGTCACGCTGCGTTTCAGTTCCTTGCTTACGAACTCCGAATTTTTTGAACTGAAATCATGGGTAAGTACCATCTGGTTATCACAATATGCTTTGTACCTCTCCCATGCGGCTTCAAGTTCTGCAACCGTCTTAAACTTTCGGGTTCTCCCCATGATTTCACCTTCTTTCCCTCAAAAATAAAACCGGCCACCAGGGGCATACGTCCCCGGCAACCGATTTTTCAGCATATATAATATCACACATCAAGGTAAGGTAGGGTAGGTTCTTTCAAATTCCTGCAAAGCGTACCCGTGAAGTTCCTTCGTGTACTGGTATGTATAGTTCATTTCAACCGAAATCACTTCAAGGCGCTTGAACTCTACATATCGCTTATACAGTAATTTGATATACTTTGCATCCGACAAATTATGAATCTGCCCTATGATTTTATGCTTCAGATCAATGAAAGCATCCGTGTCCCGGTCAATTTCTTCTTCCAGGGAAAGCAATTTCACGATCCGATCAGCAAAGCCCGATTCCCCCGGCAGCTTCCCGCCTTTCACACGATCCTTTGACAGATCAGGGGAAGAAATGCTTGTAAGCTGTGCCCTCAAATCTGCCCGTTCTTGAATCTTCTGGTTCACAATCGTATCAAGCCGCTGAAGCTGCGACAAATATTCTTTTGCTTTCATAGTACAACTTCCTTTCTTCATCTTGAACTGCTTCAAAGTCAGGCTTTTCAACGGTTTTCAGAAAATCGGTTCAAGTTCAAGTTCCTGTTTCTCTTACTATATATTTTTTGAAAAATCACAATGATTTACATTTCTATTTTTCATCATATACAAAAAAGTTAAAAACAACTTGAACCATCTTGAACCGCCGCCCGAAAAGAATTGATTTTACAGGCTTTCAAGCGGTTCATGTTCCCACAACTACAACTTGAACTAATCTTGAACCCCAACTTGAACTTTTGAAAATTTACTTTCAACTTTTTCACACAAATTCTTTATGAAGTCCTTCCGGGGAATCTGATTGATCCAGGCTTCAGGTATGCCATTCTCACCATCACACCCGTACATGATCCCGGCCAGGCCACCGGCCACGGCTGCAATCGTATCCGTATCACCGCCCAGGTTTACGGCGGTAAGCACACAATCCCGGTAAGTGTCGGTGTGATATAAGCACCAAAGCGCCGCTTCCAGCGTGTCAACCACATAGCCGGAAGATTTGACTTCGTCCCGCTCCATTTCCCATATCCCGGAAAGTCTGCGAAATTCCCCGCCCCACATTTCATCTGTCAGGATCGGGGACAGGCTTTTGCCTTTCATAAGCTGTTCCGCCACGATCACATATAATATACAGGCCCGCTTTGAAATAGGGTGGGCATGGGTAAGACTGGAAACGTTTACCACATCCGCATAGCTGGAATTGGCAAAGGCCAGCGGAAGAATCCGCATGAGTGAACCGTTCCCGTTGTCGGTCAGAAGATCCCCGCCACACTTCAACGGTTCAACACCTCTTTGAAATCGTTCAATCGCTGCCCGTGTCGTGCCCCCAACGTCGAAAACCTGCCCGTAAGGTGTAAACCAAGCCTTTCCCAGCCAGTAAGAGAAATTCACCATAATATCCACAGTGTCGATCATCCCGGTTCTTCCAATGCTTTCCAGCGTGGCAAGGGTCAGGCTACTATCATCCGACCATGTGCCGGGCGGCTGGTTATACATTCCATACCCGACCATATCAACCGCCTTGAATGTGTCACGTTTCCGAAACTCGAAGGGAACCCCCAGCGCATCCCCGACCACAAGCCCCATGATTCCATCATATACTTTTCCCATCCTCATTATCTCCTTTCTGTTTTCGGGTAAAATTTGTTTGGATCAATTTTCAATGAATACCCGCCGTTGTACCGGCCACATTGCGAACACCGCTTGCAATCCTCACGAACCGCATATTTGCAAGAATTATTCTTCAGACAGAACCGGCAAATACAATTCTTCACGCAAGCGTCACATTTTGTCATTCCCACCTTTGGCACCTCTTTTCTTCTCTCCATCATCAGGCACCAGGTAAATATCATGCCCCAGCCGCTTCAGACCACGCTTCACCCGGATACAAACCTTCACCCAATCTCTAAGAATGAAAGCCTTCCGCATTTCCTCATAATTTGCCATGATCCCCCGCCTTTCTCAATCTCAAATGGCCCTTCACCCTATACTCGTACACCATGGGTACAACATCAGCATAAACTTCAATCCCTAAATCATTTCTTAATTCCGAATTGATACCGTCCAGACTTCTTTCCACCTTATCAGATAAATCACGAACCATAGCAGCGGAAAAAGGCTTCCCGATATAATCCGCTCCAATCTCTCTTACTGTTGTTGCCGCCTCACTAATAAGGCCAAAAAGCACATCTACATCCATAATCTCCCGCCTTTCTAATATTCACGCTTGTTCCCGGTGGAATTTTCAGAACTATCCCAGGCTTAAAGTCCCATGTAATATCACGGATTACATCTTTGTTCGCTTCCACTATGGCGGCATAGGCAGAACCTTTACCATAGAATTTTTGTGATATGCTCCATAGGTTATCGCCCTTCTTCACCATATATTCAACGCCATTAGGCCCAATGTCGAACCACCCATCTTCAGGAATTTTCGATTTTGGTTTTGGTGGCTCTATTTTGGGCATCCCGTAATAAGAAGGTTCTGCCACGCTTCCGCAATACTCGCACTTTTGCCCAACGATCACTTCAGCACCACAAAATTTACATTTCACAATCAGCCCCCCTAATCCGCTTTCACAAAGATTCTGAATTTCTTCCCGTTCAACTTTTTATCAACAACTTTGAACTTCAATATCCTGTTCACCTGTTTTGAAAATTCAATGTTGGACATTGGCTGAAGGCTGTTCGCAAGGCAATATTCCTGATACCTCTTATAAACCTTATTCGTGGGTTCATTCTCAATCTGGAAATCTTCATCTTCGCATTCCCGGAAGAACCCCAGAATCGGATTATTGCTTTCTTCATAATCGTTCAATTCGTCCTGAACTCTCTTTGAATTTGTAAATTGCCGGTTCATCATAACCCGCTTCAACCCTTCAAGTCCCAGGCGGATCAGGTATTCCATACATTCCGGGGATTTCAGCTTATACTTTATGTATGGGTCAAAATCCGGGGAATCTGGTGAAAACGTGGCATCAAACGGGATTATTACCAAACGCCGCTGCACCGCCCCGGTTTTGTCCTTGATCCGGGGGATATTATTGGCCGAAAACAGGAACTTTGAATAATTGTTGAACTCGAAAGGATCACGGCCCTTCCGTTCCGCCGATACTCTGTCACCTGTAACCAGTTTTCGGAAAATAGAAGCATTGGCAATAAATTCATCCCCTATATCGTCCCCGATATTTGCCAGCTTGCCGAAAAGCTCCGCCGTCTTGAACCTGTCCCCAAGTTCCTTCAGATCAAGGGAAGCAATATTCTGATCTCCAAGCAAATTCTGAACCATTGAAAGGAAGGTACTTTTTCCGTTGCTCTTATCCCCGATCAGGATAAAAGCCTTTCCCAACTCATTCCGGCGATAAAAGCAATAACCAATCACTTCTTCCAGAAGCGCCCTGATCTGTGGGTCGTTGCATGAAAGCCGATCCAGAACATGATCCGCTTCTTCAAAATAAGCGTCCGGGTTATACTTCCACATGATTTTATTTGTGATAACGTGTTCCGGCGTGAAAGGGAAAAAAGAATCATCCACAATGTCATATAAGCCATTCTCAAAGGCTATCAGGTTCGCATCTTCAGGGACGGTATTTTCCCGGATCATCACATTTAGATAGGCCAGAACTTCCGTCCGCTTCGCCCGGTTCAGTGATGGGATATGTTTTATCATTTCATTTTCAATATCGGTTTCCCCAGAAATATAAATCCCGTTCCTGTAAAGGTGTAGTTGGCTGTTGATCTTGATAATATGGGCGTTGTTCTTCAAAAATATGGCGAACTTATCAAAAAGGAACGCCGAACCAGAAAAGAAAACCGGCTTCTTAAAGGCATCATCCCGAAGGATTGTTTCGATCTCGCCGTCAGAAAGTGGAACCTTCAGCACAAATTTATTTATGATCCTGATCGTTTCCCGTGCTTGCTCAACGGTGAAATCGTTGCTTTGTAGGGTCAGGATATAGTTGAACAGGCTTTGATTTCTGCCGTCCCCGGCTTCCATGTTCAGAAACTCCATTTTGTTCTTCCCGGAAATCGGGAAAAGCCAATGGGGAAGTTCCTGCGCCTGTTCGTTTTCAGCCGTGTCATAGATAATTTCCCGCATCTTCCCGTTATATTTCAGGATAGAATAAGAGTTCCGTGTACCGATCTTAATATCAGCGGTCAAACCAATAGCCAGTTTGCAGCCTGTCTTGTTTGAAGGTACTCCGCTGTTCTTGAACAAAAAATGTTTCCCTCGGCTGGTGCGATAAACCCGGCAGCAAAGGTTATATTCTTTTACAATCTTGAACAGTGTTTCAGACATTTCCAGATCATCAATATCTATCAGGATAGTTTCATTTGCCAATATCCCGGCAAATTCAGATAGTAATTGAACCTGTTCAAAGGTCTTGAAGTCATTCCTATTTTTGAATTTTTCGATACATTTCTTGTCTTTGGTTTCGACGTAACCTTTGAAGAACAACCCAATCACCACCTTTATAATAAATTTAGAAGTTCCTGGAACTTTTTCTTGTTCCGCTCATAGCCCTTTGCCATACGCAAATATGAAGCCACGCAAGTGGCATATTGCCCGGCCCGCATCCGCTCCGCTTTCACTTCATCCTCTGAAAGTGGTAAGCCATTGGGCCGCTTTTTGTTTGCAACCATAAGGCGGGTATCCGCTTCCAGTTGCTTATACTTCAGATATTCCTTCCCGCTATGCTCGAACCCGGATTGACATTCTGGAATCTTATTTTGAAAGTAAACTTTCAATTTTTCCCTAAGTTCCAGATTATTCCCCCAATCCAGGTCAATGATTTTCAGCAATTTCTTAAAATCTGCCTTTGGGCACGGGAAGAATTTATCCATGAAGATTGTCATTGAACCCCTGTCCCATTTGATATACAATTCATCTGTAATCATCATATCACCCCGAAATCTGCTAATCTCTTGTGCGCAAAACTGATATACCATTGCCGATCCAGCTTGTCAGGAATCGGAACACCCTTCACATCATCATTCCAAATAAAACAGTGTTCCGGGGAATTTGTCAGCTTTGCTTTGGTTTTCCGTGTTGCGTGAACCTTACGAACCCCAGGATCAGAACTATACTTTGAAGCGAATACCCGGATACACTGTTCTTTTAGGGGTTTCTCACCATACAGAATATGTGTGTATTTGTTGCTGATCTTTGAAACAAGCTGAAATTCCCGCAAATCGTTACATTCGTTCACGGTCTTTTCAACCGGGATACCATTTATCATGTAATCCACCAGCGCCCGGTTAATGATCGGCAGATCATAACTAAGATCATTCAGCTTCATCACATAACCGCCCTTTGCCTTAACTGCCCCGGTTTCCCGGTCGATCAGAAGATAATTGTTCACGTCCTTCTGGTATATGTCCCCCATGAAGGTATCAAAATCCATCTTCATCCCGGTTCTCTGCTCCCACTCATAAACAATATCATCCAGCCGATCAAAGTCTTTTTCATAGTCCTTAATTCTCACAATGATACCATCCGTGTTATTCTGGATCAGTTCGCAATAAGGTTCGATATGCTCCACCAAATCCAGAAGAAGAAGCTGCCCGTTGATACATATGCTGTTGTTGCTCATAGGATCGTAAAGGGTGGATTGGCGTTGTTTCATCTGCCCGGAAATGGCGTTATCCATGATCTTGAACGGCTGTCGGGCCTTCTTATCTCCCTTCCGCTTAAATTCAATATTGGAATCGTGGATAAACTCAAAATTTTCCGGGTGGTTCATTACCCTGTACCCAAAATGATATTTCTTCTGAAGGGATGGGTAATAAGCGGTAACATCAATAATCAGGAATATCCCGGAAGCGTGGAACTTCGCCCTTGCTCCGTGGCCGCCGCCCCATGAGAAGGTATGTTCCACCCCGGCCACCATCACCTTATCCTGCTTCTTTGAATAATCGTGGTTCTGTGGGTCTTTGTACCAATCGGCAATATATCGGTACTTGTGCAAATCCAGGCAATCCAGAACAGGGAAATCAAATTCATCATTGAAGGATTCCCCTTTCCTGTTCCCCCCAAGGATTTCAGCGGCAAGTTGCGCTTTGGTCTTTGAAATGAAGTCAATGGGAAGTTTGAAATGCTTTATGAAGTACATCATGGTATTAAATTCTTCCGGGCGGCGAAGGAATACCTGAATTGTCTGTTCAACGTCGTGCTTGCAATATTTCACCGTTTCGGCAATTTCTTCAGGTGTCAGCTTCCGTGGAATATCGAAGGGAACACTTGTTTCCCGAATATCGTTCCCCATGAACCCCTCAAAGGTTTTCAGTCCCCGATCAGTCCCAAGCATCACATCATAATTAAAAAGCGGAAACTGCCGGAACAAGGAAGAATATTTCCAGCCCGGATTTCCTCGGACAATGATATAATCATTTACCTTTTTCGGGTCGAACCCGCAAAGGATCGCCTTCAAAATGTACTGATCGTAATGCCTGGAATTGAACCCGCACCAGATTTGACCCTTGTTCGCTTCGTAGAATGTTTTAAGTTCTTCCGGGCTATTGATTATAACGTGCGTTTTGTGTTCTCCCATGTCCATAATCACGACAAGCCAGTCATACGCGAAAACCTCAAAATCATAGAACAGCATTTCATCCACCCCTTTCACGGAACCACCGGGCGGGGGCTATCCCCCGCCCGGTATCCGGCAGCGCTCTTAATCTTCCAAAATATAAACTTCCTCGATCTTGAAAGCGTTGTACCCTTTCTGATCGTAGTAGTTGACTTTGTACTCGAAATTGTTGTCAATCGCTTCTGCAACGTCCATCAACATATTGCCGTACTGCGAATATGTGTGGAAGTGAACGTCGATCGGCTCCGACATCTCCGCAACCAGGGATCGCAAGAACTCATTCACAATATGAATCTGAAATCCCTGCGTGATAACTTGATTCATGAAGATCAGGCTGCCCTTATACTCGCCTTCCAGAATCTTCATCCAGCAAGTCACCATAGGATCGCCCTTCTTGCTCTGAACCAGTTCCAGCTTCTGAATGGATACCTCGTAAGTATCATGGGGCACTTCCCGCCGCCCGCCGTTCTCCGCTGCTTCCTCAACGTCCTTTGCCAGCCCTTCCGTGTCAATGCTCTTGTCAAACTGCTCCCAAATGTTAGCCATAGTTTAATCACCTTTCCTTTCAATCATTTTCAGTGGTGGCCTTTGTCAGTTCAAAAGCCTGTGTATCAGTGAACCCAGCCTTGATATAGGCATCATATAACGCCTTTGCCGCTTTCGCCTGTCTGTCGGCATCCCGCAACATGAAATCCGTTGCATCCTTGCGGGCTTCTGCCCGCTTTGCTTCAGCCTGCGCCTTGAATTTCTCAATGTCGGGGGCCTTCATGTTGTGCGGATCAAGCAATGATCCCAAAATCCCCAGCCCTAACAGGGCATCCAGCGCTTTCATTTCGTCCATCTTTACACCTTCCTTTCTTAATCCCTCACCTTACGCTTACGCCGGGGCTTTTCTTCCTCTGCCGGGGCTTCAGGCGGGTTCATAGCACCGTCAACCGGGTTCGCTTCCTGTGCGATTCGCTTACCACCTTCAACGAACTGTTCCTTCGTGATCTCAACCGCACCATCCGGGATTTCCTCGCCCTGGTGTTTCAGAACGTAGTTATCAGCGCCAGGAACGTAGAAATAGGTATCCTTATCACACACTTTCGGAACGTCCTGGAAATCTGCCGCCTTGCCCTCTGTGGCCGTTTCTACGGGCTTTCCCTCGAATGGCGGCTTGTCCTCCGTCTGATCCGCTTTGGGGCCGTCCTGCGGCTTATCTGAAGCCACGGCGGGGGGTTCTGTGCGCTTGCGGGTAGTTCTGCCGGGTGTGGCTGCCGGGGCGGGGGTCGAAACGGCTTCACCGTGCGCTGCTGCCTTATTTGCTTCGTCATATACGGCAAACAGGGCGTTCACATCCAGCGGAATATCCTTTGCATTCACCTTCAGCCGCCCGCCGCCGAAAATAACCTCGTTCGACTTAAAACAGAAGGAATGTGAATCACCGTCTGCCACGATCCGGGCCACTACGTCCACCATACCGGCAACCTTCACGGCAACCTTATCCTGCAAGTTCGGCTTGATCGCCGTGATCTTGTCCCCGCCCTTTTTGGTAATGTCCTTGCTGGTGTCCTCATGGGAAATAAGAATGATATTCTCATAATCCAGGTTCATCAACTTTTTAAGGGTGTTCAGAAATTCACCCCGCACCTTGTCCCATGCCCGGAAGGAATCGTCAGATTCATGGGTGATCCCCATTTGCTGATACATATACAGGCGGCAATGCTCATATAAATCTTCCACCAGGTCAACAACAATCGTTCTGAAAGTGTTGTCCTTCTTCTCCAACTCTGCCACCACGTCTTTGAAAATTTCCCAGGCCAGCGTTCTTTTGGTCTGCCGCCCCTCAACCTTCACTTCATCCCGGATCAGGATATAAGGGGCATCCACGAACTTAATATTTCCGTCCGTGTTCAGCATCAGCGGATCAGGGAACCCGTTGGCGAAAGTAGTCTTTCCGCAAAACGGAACTCCATAAATCCAGATCACACGCTTCTTGATCTCGTCAATCGTCCTACGCTTGTTTTCAGGTAATCTCATAAAATAATCCCATCCTTTCTCACAAAAATCTTGATATTCGCAAAACCTACATAAGTAACCTTTTTCGGCGGGCAAGAAGTCCTTTTCTTCATACACCGCCTTTATCCCAAAGAGAAATTCAACAACCTTTTCCATGTTGAACCCAATTTGAACAATTTTAACTTCCGCCTTTTCCAGTTCTTCCTTCAGCCTATCCCGAAAATCCTGCAAGGTTTCGGTTTTCTTCTGCCTGATCTTCACTTTCGGGATGAATACCAGGTACATATCACGGATTTTCTTGCCGGGATTGTCCCGCTCATAAAAGTATTTGTACAGGTGAAGCTGGTTTGATTTCTTGTATCCGCTTACATCATTTGAATATTTGAAATCGTACAGGTCAAACTCATTCGTTCCTTCTGTTGTGTAATACTCAAAACATTCACCTGTTACGGAATTTACACCCCCGGCATCATGCCAAACCTTTCTTTGCCCTACGGGAACCAGGTAATCAATGAAGCCGTGAAAATCATTGTTTGAAATCTCAACTTCAAATTCTCCGCCTTTCTCAATGGCCGCCTGTGCCAGCGGTATAACCTTTTCCAGCTTTATGATCTCGTTGATATGTTCATCCGTGATAATGGGATAGCTGAAACAGTATTCGTGAATTGCGGCTTCAAGGCCCTGTTCAATTCCTGTGTGTACCGCATGGCCCAAGATCAAAGGATTGTCCGGCTCAATCGCTGCATCCGTGGTTATCCCGTCCACATATCGCATTTTGAATTTGAATTTGCACTTTTCAAACGTTTCAATTCTTGAATGTGAGAACTGCACTCAATCACCCCCTTCACAAGTTCTTTGAACTGTTCAAAGCCTTCCGGGTAAAGGAAAACCCCGATCCCGCCCGATTTGTTGATCCGGCTGATATTCAGCTTTTGCAACTCGGACGGCCTGCCATTGGAAGCCTTGATCTCTACGGCCAGGGTAAAACCGTTCACACAACATATCAGATCAGGAATACCGGCCTTCTGGAAGCCGCCGCCCCAAATCTTTGTGTACCACCCGACCATTCCGGCCCCCATTCTGTCAGTTGGGTATCCTGCCGGATAAATCCCAACCGAATGAAGAAATTTCTTGATCCGGCCTTCAAAAAGTTTTTCTTCCGCCATTACTCACCATCACCTTCCCCGTAATGCTTGAAGGTACTTACATTAACCATTGCCGAAAAGATTTGCGAAAAGTGCATCATGGCATTATCACGATCAACATTGTGCTTGTCTGCAAGCGCAATCACCTTTCCGACCACCCCGGTTACAACCTCTGAAAAATCTTCCATGTAAGCATCATGTTCTTCAGGGTTTAAGAAAACCTGTTCTTCTGCCATTATTCCGCCACCTCGATACCATGCTTTTTGAAAGCATCATACTTTTTGAGAAGGATTTCCCCCTTTTCCGAATCAACGAAAAATTCCAAAAGATCACCATCTTTGATTTCCAAATCCTTCCTGATTGCTCTATGGATAACGATTCTTCCCAAATCGTCCACATGGCGCACAATTCCAGTACCTTTCATTTTGTTACCCGTCCTTTCTCTGGATCATACCCTTCCACGCCGCCACCCGTTCCTTCCTTGCGGCGCAACTCCATATATTCCTTATACGGAAGGCCCATCATCAGGGCGGCGTTATGAAGGGCGTTCTTCTTGCTGCCGAAAGTCCGGCATCCGTCGATCATGCAAGGAATACCCGGATACCCTACGGCGTGGGCGTACCATTGGCCGCCTTTCTCTTTTGATACCGTGTAAGTCAGCTTCATTCTTTACCCCCTAACAGTTCTTCAGCCTTCCCGATTGCATCCAGCGCACCGTGAAAGTGATCCATAAGTTCCTGAAGCGCCTGATCCGCTTGTTCATCTTCCGGGCTTTCTTCGGCATAATTTGCGTAGATCGTGAAGTAATCAACCCCGGTTTCCCCGGTATCGTCGAAACGCTTTCCGTCTGGAAGTTCATACTTCACACGGTGGGCATTCTGAACAACCACCGGGTAAGGCTGATCTACGCCGCTATCACTGGAAAGTTTCACTTCCAGGTTGTCAGGCACACCTTCCAGGGCCTTCCTCAAATCTCCGACTGTGAACACGCCATCACCCCCTTACTTCGATCTTCACGGAAGCGGAAACGTTGGAAGTTTTGGAATACTTTGCGGCCACGCCCGGCAAATCCTTCTTCAGCTTCGTGCTGTCAATGCTTGTTCTGGTGGTGGGCGCTATGTAGGTAATTTTGACATCCGGGGTGTCCAGCGATTTCACGCCGTACTTCTCCATAGCCGCCACAAGCTGAACCCTCATAGCCTTTTCCTGTTCCTCGATCACCTTCTTCTGGATTGCCAGAGAAGCCACCGCCTTAATAACATCCGCCTTGTCATTCTTCAGGGCAGATAAAGCGTTTTCTTCCTGAATGGCATCCTCACAATCAGCCTTCAGGTAGGTGCAAACATCTTCACAACCTTCCTTTTTCTCACATTCCAGGCAGCAAATTTCTTTCCCGCAAGCTGCCCCGCCATTCAACGCCTGCTTACACTTAATCATTCTGATCCCCTTTCTGTTCAAGCAATTCAGCCTGAACCTTGAACACATTTTTTGAATAGTTAGTTTCAAAAATGCCCTGTTCCCATAACCGGGAAGCTGCATTCTCGCCCATGTTGTACGCCATCAAAACCTTTTCCGGCGTTTGGTACTTCTCAAACAATTTCCTAAGTACGAACAGGCCGCCCCTGATATTCTGGTAAGGCTCCAGGAAATCCGTAATTCCCAGCGTTTCCGAAAGATATTCATGGTTCATCTTGTTAATCTGCATCAAACCATAGTCCCCGGTTTCGCTTATCACGTCGGCCCGGTAACTGCTTTCACACTGGATCACCGCCATCACCAAAGTAAAATCTATGTTGTACCCGGCTGAAAGGTAGAAAATAAATTCCTGCAAATCTTCATCCAGCGGCACATCCAGCGGCACAAAATCCATATCACCGGCGCCCCAATCCATGGACATTTCACCTTCAAAAATTCTTCCGTCATACTGTCCATAGATCAAAACTTCCTGTTCTTCCTCTTGCGGCGCTTCCTGCGTCGGTTCCTGCATTGGCTCCGGGGCCTTGTGGGCCAGATTCCCGGCTGCAAACCCAACCAGGAAGAAGGCAATCCCGACAACCGCCATCATGAGAAGAACCCGTTCACCCATTGACTTCTTCTTGATACTTCTTGAATAATTCATCCGTGAAATCCTTTCTCTTTTCCAAAGTCTGCAAAATCGCTTCTTCCACCGTGCCGGGACAAATCATCTGGTAATAGAAACAGGTGGTTTCCTGCCCTATGCGGTGAATCCTCTTTTTTGACTGTTCAAACAGTTCGCTTCTGTCTGTCGGGCTGAAATATACGATTTTATTGGCCTTTTGCAGATTCAGCCCCATAGCGCCGGCCTGGTACTGTACAAAGGTAATGGAATCGCTGGATTCTTCGTAAGCGGTCAAATCTTTGGTTTCACCGTTCACAACGGAAATAGGGCGTTCCGTTTCAGCAACGGCCAGAATCATAGTGTTCAGTTCGTCGTTGAAATTGTAGAACACAATCAAACGATCCTCTGTCGAATAAACCAGGTCTTTGAACGCCGCCACACGTTCCGGGTTAAGAAAGCTGCACATCATCCGGGCGTAAATCCTTTTTGCCAGGATCGTATCCCCGACGTATTCCCGCCCGTCAACCGTGATAACGGAATCCTTCATAAACTTTCGATATTCCTTTGTCGATCTGGAATTTACAGGGATAACCACCTGATCCGGCAGATCGAATACTTCTTCCGATTTCATGAATACCGCCCCATGCTCCGCCAGCTTCATCTTCAGCCGGTCAATATTCTTATAACCTACGACGTGGGGGATTCTGAATCCGCTTTCGTAATCTTCGATCCACTCCGTTTCAACGTACTGCCGCAAATACAATTCCTTACTGATCGGCCAGCCCAAAAGATGAAGCTGCGACCACAATTTTTCGTACTTGCCCGCCGTGGGTGTCCCCGATAACAGGATCACGTTTTCCGGCCGCATCTTCAGGATGAACTTACTTCTTTTAGCCGTTTCATTCTGGATCATGGAACTTTCATCAAGCATAAGGGTAAAAGGCTTTAATTTAAGCAATTCCGGCCTTCTGAACACCAATTCGTAATTGATTACCCCAACCGCAAGCGCTCCGCCATAATGCCCGTTCCATGCTGCATCATGTATAACGAAATCATGTAGTTCCTTTTTATCCGTCAGATCGTAAATTTGACAGTCATAGTAATTTCTAAAGTGGTTCACCCAATCGCTGATTTTCGATTTTTGGCAAATCACCAGATTTGTTATACAGTCCAGGCTCACCATCTTTTCCGCCCCGACGAACGTTTTTCCCAGGCCCATATCCAGGTAATAAGCCACCCTGTTTTTGTCAGCCGTCGATTTCAGGGCGGCCTTCTGGTGTGGGAATAGCTGCATACCGTCACCCCCTTAATCTGCATCAACATCAACCCCGGTGATCTCTTTGAAAATTTCCTTGTCAAAATTGGGCATATCCAGGATAATTTTCTTGTGTACGGGCGAAAGCCCACGCCACCAGATCACGGCGCATTCTGAATTATCCAGTTCTTTCAGGTAGCCGCCCGTGGTTTCAGCTTCAGGGTGTGCGGCCTTTTCTTCATCCGTCATGTTCTCCAACCAGCGGTATTCAAGCACATCACCCGGAATCTTATTCAGAAGCAAGCGGGCGTAACTGTTCAACCAATCCCTGTATGTCCAGGGTGACGGCTTATTGAACAGGTAAATTTTAGGTTCTACGGTATTAAAACAACCGTTGGAAAAGTTGCACTTGTTCCAATCGCCGCTGTTCCAATCGCCGCTGTTCCAATCGCCGCTGTTCCTGTTGCCGCTGTTCCTGTTGCCGCTGTTCCAATCGCCGCTGTTGCAACGTCCGGCGCACCCTTTCCCCGTATTTACCAATTCCAGAACTTCAGCCCACGGAATTTCACGGACGATTTCAAGATCATCTGTACAACACTTATCCCCATCCGAAACAACCTTCCCATGGGCGATCACTTCAGCAACGTGGTTCCGGGGGTCAAAACTGTAATAATTGAAACAATCGGCGGCCTTCAGGCAGAAGTGCATTCCCCTTTCACAAACTTCTGGTTCAACATCTTCCTTGAACCGACCGGGGCAAGTATATTCCTTATCACGGCACACCCATTCAACATTGAACACCTTATATCCTTTTACTGGTTCGCTCATTTCCGCCCACCTTTCTTTCCTGCCGCCATAACGGGAACCGGCTGCTCCGGCACAACCCGAACAACAGACACCTGGTTATCAGACCGCCACACCTCATAAATTTCTGTGTGTTCCTGTTTCCTTCTGTACGTCTGAAGGGAAGAACACTTTCTTTTTGCTTCATCCGGCGTATCGTAAGTGAAGCACATATTTTTCATAGCGCTTCCAATGAACATTTCAATAGCCTTGACTTCATCCGATTTCTCACCACCACGGAACCCGTTCCTTTTCGGAAGTTCCACGTTGTAACTTATCTGCATATCTTCGCCGCCTTTCTCGACATATTGAACAAAATTCAAATTTTCGTAAGTAACGGAATCCCCATAGGTGCAATCTTCCGTTCCTGGTATCACTTCATCCAAACTAATTGTTTTGATCCGTCTTTCCTGCTTCTTCAGTTCGCCACTTATAGCAGATTTCATAGCGTAGAAGGCTATGATTTCAAAATTGTGCTTTCTAAGTTCAGGGATAGCAAACCATCTTTTCACCGATCTTAAATACCTGAAAATTACCACGTCATACCATTCATCCAACGGCAGCTTTCGGATTTTCAGATACTTGCCGATCAGATAATGATTCTGTTCTGCAAATCTCTGTTCTTCATCCGTCAGCGGGGCATTCAGGGGATCGGCTTTCATGTTTTACCCCCCCCGCAATTATTCAGCCGGAATTTGAATCCCGGTGAACTCTGTGAACTTCACGGAAGAAATAAAGTAACTCCATTTTGTCAGCTTCACGGCGTACCCCCACGGGAAAACGCCATCTTGTAAGCCCTTCATCACCCATTCTTTGGATTTGCCCATCAGCCGGGCGATCACGGGAACCGGGACGTTCACGGGGCTATCTTTTGAAATCGTTGCAGCGGTTTCAAACTGATCGAAATAATCTTCCTGAACTCCAAGCGCAAGGGCAATTTCACGTTTCCGGGCCTGCGAAGGCTCATTCTTCCCGGACAAGTATTGACTGATCGAAGATTTCCCGATCCCGGTAAGATCGTGAAGTTGGGTTTGGGAAATCCCCAGGCTTCGCATTAAATCGGTTAATTTGTTACAAAACGCCATCTTTGCACCTTCCTTTCTTAATCCTTAATCAACGGGGTTTTGTTGTACTGTTCCCGGATTCTTACCCGGCACTTCCCGCCTTCGTTCTCACGGCTTAAAACCTGAAATTCAGAACCCTTTTCCCGGATACCTTCGACGTAGGCCGCCGCTTCTTCCGGGGAATCAAATTCCAGAATCCTTTCAATACAGGCTGCAATAACCTTCTTCATACGGTTTCACTTCCTTTCTTGTAGATTTTCAATCTACACTCACGGCAAAAAAAATCTTCTTAAATTCTTCATCCGTAAGTTTCAGCAAGTCCTTCAGGATTGCGATTTCGCTTGCCTTGAACTCCGTTTCATTGTTGATCTTCTTCAGGAATCCAGCGTAGGTAATTCCAATCTGTTTTGCAATGAACCTCAGCTTATACCCGGAATCGTCGATCTTCGCTCTTAACAGGCTGGTATTCGTCATTTCCTCACCCCCTTATAGCTTTAACTGGTTGATAACGTCCCGGATCATGGCAACGCCGGAATCACAAGCAACGTTACATCTGCGAATCCCGCCGCTTTCAAAGGTTCCAGTAACAATTTCCTTCACCGGGTCAAATTCCAGGGATACCAGATCAGAAGCGCCCCGTGTGGCCTGCAAAGCCTTTAACAGAAGATCGCAAATGTGCTGCTTATCATCCAGGGCGTAAACCTCGCCGCCGTAAACAAGTTCATTCTGCTGAATCTCCTTCAGGGAAAGCCTTTCGGAATAATCAATATATCCCCAAGCATCCCTTCCGATCATGTCAACGTGTTTCCTGGTATCAAAATTCTTAATATCATCAACCTTCCCATTGTTCGGATAAGTCCCAGGCCCAACCGGGCGGTTAATACTATAATATCTATACGCCATTTTCAACATCCTTTCTTTTTGAATTTGTACGGCACTTTACAGGGGATTTACATTTATTACCCCTTGCGGGTGACTAAGCCGCTGCCGGATAGATTCAGTTTTCAAGGTTCAAATTGCTGGAAGTGCTGCTATAAGCCAGGCCGGGGATTCCACACTTCCAGCTTCCCCCTTGCGGTTCAGGCTGTTCCGATTGCCGCCGATTATATGCCCAGTGTGTTATTATTAGGCGTTTCGGTTCGCCCACTCTGCATTTTCACGGGCTTGTGACCGTCACTTTCCGGGAGGATAAAGTGGCTGCATTAGGCGGGGCGAAGCGCCCCTTAAATCTGTTCGATTACTGAATTTGCATCATCAAGATACCCATACGCTTCATCCAGCATTTCAATGTAGCCTTCCATTTCTTCGCCCTTCTCCCCGTACTGGATGGATTCGGGCAAATTGTCGTGGGCTTCCTGTTCCTCGTCTTTGACTTCTTCCAGGATACTTTGCGCCTGCCCTATAAGATCAAAGGCTTCTTCCAGGCGCTTCCTTCTCTGCTTATTCACATTTCATACCCCCTTTCTGCCTTCCGGCTATTCTATCAATTACCTTAATCTTTCCGAATCTCCCGGAAAGGTGATCCACCGCTTCATCTTTACTCGCATACACCCCTTCAAAGTGTACGCTTCCGATTTTCCAGGCTGCCAGCACCGGGAAATCCCGTGATTGTCTTGATTTCAAAGTTATCGTCATAAGATCACCCCCTTCCACTATACGCAAACAAGAAGATCATACACATCCAGTTTTGAATTGTAGGTATAACTTACAACGTGCATCCTTCTACAATCCCCGTAAAGGCTCCATCCTTTTCTTCCGAAGCCACCAGGAATATCTTCGGCCGCCGTTAAAGTAAAACCAGAACCTTCATGCGATTTCATAAATTCTCCAACTGTCGTCATATTCTCCATCCTTTCCGGGGAAGCGGATCACTCCGCTTCCTCAAACAAAACGCCACAATTGTAACACTGAACCCGTACTTCCTTTGTTGCCCGGATAATCGTTTCACACAAGGGGCAAACGTACTTTCTACTTGAACTTTTCGCCTTCGCACCCTTGCCGATTTTCGGAATCCGCTTCCCCTCTCGGTTCGCCTTCCGTTTCCTGCTTGCTTCAATTTCCTGTTTTGTAGATTGTCCGTCTACATTGAGTATCATACCATCTTGTAGATTGATTGTCAACACCTTTTTTGAAAAAAAATAAAAAAAGTTGATTTTCTGGAAACACCATGATATAATACCAATCGAAAGGTGGTGATGAACTTCATGAATGAAGATCAGCGCAAGGAATACCTGGTTATGATCGGGAACCGGATCAAGCAATTACGGCTTGAACGGGAACTATCCCAGGATGAACTTGCAAGAAGAAGTGGCTACGGTTCCCGATCCACCATAAACAAAATTGAATTGGGAATCAACGACGTTCCGCAATCTAAAATTAAGGCCATAGCGGAAGCGTTGGGTGTTGACGTCGGGGAAATCCTCAGTTGGGACAAATTTGATTCGACTTACGACACAAAGGCACTTCAAAAAGAAGTATCTTTATTTGAACAGATTGAACAGGGATACGGAAAGCCAGCCAGGGAAGCGGTCAGTCTATTCGTCCAGCTTGATACCCTTGATCAAGGGCGGGCGATAGGCAGCATGGAAAAAATGCTGGAAGATGAAAAATATTCCGTCCAAAAAGAATTATCGAAAAGCACGGCAAGCTGATTTTAGTGGATTTCGGTTCAAGATAGTTCAAGTTGGTTCAGCTTCGTGGTTCAACTTCTTTTCCACGGAAACAAAGGGCGGTTCAAGATGGTTCAAGATAAATTTGTGTTTTATATGCTTCTGAAAATTACAGTCATGTTTTTACAGTATTTTTCAGAAATATAAAGTAATAGAATACCAAAGTTGAACTTGAACCACTTGAACAGATTTTGAAAAGTTAATTTCAAGAAAGGAAAAAGTGAAATGTTCGGAAAAAAGAAATTGTCTGGAACACCTGTCCAGCATTATGAAGGATTGGATTTCCCGGCGAATTATCCTTGCCGGATAGAGATCATAGGTTCAAATTTTGTGATAACCAGGATCAAGCCGGAAACTACCGTCACGCTTCCGCTGGATCAAATAAAATCCTTTTCCGCTATGGAAGAACCTGATTTCATGCTGAAATACCACGGTGAAGCAAAAACCACTTCCAAAGCGAAGGGGATCAATAAATATTATTTGGTGGTAGATTACACGTCGAAGGACGGACAGGAAAAACGGCTTGTATTTTGGGGCACGGCTTCAGAGTATGGGGAATTTGTAAAATTTCAGTTTGGAAATGCCGGGACATCAGGAAGTTATTCTTTATGAAAAAATTCCCCGCCAGTGCTGCAACACCAGCGGGGATTGACCAAAAAATCAGGATGAAGTGATTTTTCAGTGGTCAACTGTCATTATATCACTTCACCTGTTTTTTCTCAATGGGACGGTGAAGAAAATTGAAAAATCCAAACGGTTATGGCACTGTAACAAGGTTATCGGGGAACCGCCGTAGGCCGTGGATAGTAAAGGAAGGCGTTTCAGGGAAGCAAAAGCCCATAGGATACGCCACCACAAAGGCGGAAGGGCTAATCATGTTGGGTGAATACAACAACGATCCATGGGACATTGAAGCGGATAAGATCACCCTTCAGGAACTTTTTGAACTGTGGGAAAAGAAGCGGGCGGTTAAATTGAGTAAGGCGAACCAATCATCTTTGAAGTCAGCCTATAAGCATTGTGTGAAGCTGAAGAATAAGAAATATAGGGAAATCGTGGCGTTCCAAATGCAAGCCTGTATTGATGAATGTGGGCACGGGTATTCTACGCAAGGGGCAATCAAAAATCTGTGGGGGCATCTGGATAAATTCGCTATGGAATTGAACATAACTTCAAAACGATATTCCGACTTGCTCACCTCTGATCCGATACCTGAAACGACAAAAGAAACGTTCACGGATCAGGAAGTTGCCCGCCTGTGGGAAAACCAGAATCTACCGTGGGCGGATTCCGTTCTGTTCTTCCTATACACCGGCTTTCGGATTTCTGAAATGATCGGCCTGAAAACGGAAACGGTGAACCTTCAGGAATGGACGTTGACCGGGGGCATCAAATCGGCAGCGGGAAAGAACCGGCTGATTCCGATTCACTCAAAAATTCAAGGCATAGTTCAGAAGCGTTTTGAACAATCCAAAAGCGGCTATCTGTTTGAGTACAACGGGAAGAAGCTGAACCAAACCCAATACCGGGAATTTTGGGCGGAAGTCATGGCGGCCCTGGAAATGGATCATACCCCGCACGAATGCCGCCATACGTTCCGTTCACGGCTTGATTCAGCCGGGGCGAATAAGGTTTGCATTGATCGGTTAATGGGGCACAAATCGAAGGGAACCGGCGAACGGGTTTACACCCACAAGAATATTGAAGAACTCCGATTGAACATTGAACTAATAACAAATTAGTAACAAAAAAGGCGGGAAGTCAAGAAAAATCAAGACTTCCCGCCTGTTTTGTGTTTATTATACCACACTTCCGCCTACATTGTATATCAAAAAATCGCCCCCGGATCACTCCGGGGACGAAACTATTTTCACTATATAGCCATATATAACTTGTCAGACGCAATCCGCATTTCCAGGCATTCCGCTCCAAACACAGCCCCATCACATAGACGGCGCATTCGACCTTCTCTGCGTACTCTGGGGGCCCTGGTTTCCCATCTGGTTCTGCGCGGTCCGCTGCGCAGACCTCTGCGACCGGTTGGCCGCATTCGCGGCGGGTTCCGCGATCCCCTGCAGGCCGATCTTCAGCTTCTGGCTGGACTGCACGAACTGTTCCGTTATGGTCTGTATATTCTTAGGAAGCTGCCCGGTGTGCAGCGCCGCATACGCATCCTCGGGCCGGTTCTGCAGGGCCGCATCATTCTTTACAAGCATTCTCAGACTGTCTGTCATCTGCGCACGTTCGGGTCGCATAACGGTAAGATTCTGCTGGCTGCTGAGCAGATTGCACACATAAGACAGTGCGGCGGTATCAGCCAGAATATCTGCCGAATTTCTCTCTGTGTATGCCGGGTTCAATCGATAGTAGGCATCATCATCCAGGGCCGCATCATAATGGGCGGCTACCCGTTTCGCAGGGTCCGCAAGCATTTTCAGATTTTCATAGAACGCCTTGTCTTCCTGGCTCACCTCGATGCCGTATCTTCTTTCATTTTCCTCAAGAGACGCCATTTTCTCATCCGCATAGTTCGAAAACTCACTGAGATAAGCCGCGACGCGGGGCAGGTTCTCGGGATCGTTTAAAATCCTGGCAGCCTCATCCACCCGAAGCGTCTCCGGATGTGCCACGTCGAGAGCGGAAAGCAGTTTATTGCGCAGATTGATCGTCGACAGATTATCTCTGGAAAGACTCATCGATCCGTTCTTGTGATCTTCCCTGGTTTGGTGAAAAGCGAAACCTCCTTCGTAAGAAAACGCACTGTCATCATCCGTCTGCGCAGCCGCGGCCGGAGCAGAGGCTTCCACCGCAGCCACCTGGCTGGCCGCAAATCCTCTGAGAATCTCCGCATGGCGGGCGTCCATATCCCGGTCGGAAGCATACAGCTGCGATGCACGGCGCGGCCGGCTCTTTTGGAAGAAGCCCTCCATGCCCCTGAATGCTTCCAGATCCGCCTGGATCTCCACGACCGTTGGCTGCGGCACGCCCTTTTCCACCGTGAAGCCGATCCGGGATACATGCTCTCTGGCCATGGCGGACGCCTGTACGATGGCCGCCTTACGGTTCTCGTCGTTTACCACGATATGGTTCGAGGTCAGATACTCATCGACGCTCTGGTTCCCTATATGGAACAGCTGGATGGGCGATTCCACCGGATAACCTTCCCTTCGCATCACACGGGCGGTGCGCTGCAGATCAGCCGAATCGAACATCTGCTGAAACGCCGTATCGATATCGCCCCTTAAGGCCGGATCGTACCAGTTGGCGGGCCGGAAAAGCCTGGCGGCGCACTCCTTTGGAAATACCGGCTTTGAAAGCGGTTCTGAATGGCGGAACGCGCTTCCCGGAACATTACCCCCCAGCGCCTGCAAAAGTCCCGGCGACAGCTGTGTATTGGGATCTTTCGCATAAGCGGTCATTTCCTGCAGATAATCCGGTCTTGCCGCAGCAGGTTTGACGCGTCGGACGGTATCATACAGCTTCGTCCCGTCGATCAGATCCGCCAGCTCCGGCAGCGTTCTGGTTCTTTGAAATACCTGGCCATACTGTGCCGTAAGGAAGCGGGCGACCACATCGTCGATCGTACTGTAGGGTTCCGTCTCCGACTGAACCGTAAGCATGGACAGGGAACGAGCCACATCGATCATCGGTTCCAGCTGGTCATGGAATGTATTGTCCCAGGTCTCCCCCGCCGCACTGTTAAGGAACCCTGCCTGAAACTCCGGATTATCCCAGTAGTTCGAAAACAGCTGGGAATAGTCCATGCCGGTCTGCCACATGGTATTCAGTATATAAGCATTGCGGGAAGTCTGCCTATAATCAGACAGATCGACCGGAGGAAGTATCTGCGCCTGCATTCCGCTCATAAGCTCCCGGCAGAACCGTCCAAGCCCGGCGGGATCCGAAGCGGACAGGCTGCTGATACGCGCATTGAGATCCCGGCTTTCTCTGCGCCGCTGCTCTTCATTCTGGTCAGAAAAGATATCATTCACCGTATAGCCTTCCCCAAGCATTCTCAAAATACCAAGGGAAGTCGTCGTCTGGGTCCGGGTGAGCGTCGGGAGCCCGGAGGCTGCCTCCAACTGCTGCAACCGCTCCGTAATTGATCTTCTATCGCCTTCGGACAGCGTTTGTATCATATTATCGGTAAATCCGTAAATTAAATGCAGGTTTTCCTCAGCCATTCCAAATGACTCAAACGGATTGCCGTTCTCCGGCGCTGGCATTGTTGCTGGCATTGCAGATTCCTC
This sequence comes from uncultured Lachnospiraceae bacterium, assembly GCA_947588005.1. Lineage (GTDB taxonomy): Bacteria > Bacillota > Clostridia > Lachnospirales > Lachnospiraceae > UBA3402. Next base: position 48,313 of record CANPYE010000006.1, read on the forward strand.
CTTTGATCAATTAATCAGTCTTTACAAGCCTTATCTGCATTATAAAATGAGAAGTACAACAAATGTACAACAAAAATGAGTTAAAAATGCCGCTATACCTTCGCCCTGGAAAATAATTTCGCAAGCTCCGCCGCGTCCGCCCTCACGAACGCGATGAATTCATCGATTTCAGCGCGGCATCTCACGGTTCTTCCTCCGCTTAAGACTTCCTTTCCTCCTGCCCGGATCCAGTTCCCATCCGGCAGATAGACGTCCCGTTCAGTTACGCCCTGATCCAGCACCGGCGCAAAGAGGATATCCGGCCCGAACATATACTGGTCGCTTAGACGGTAGCAGTTCTCATCTTCCGGAAAATCGAAGAACATGGGCCGCATGATCGGCTCGCCGGTTTCCGAGGTCCGTTTCGCGCATTCCAGGATGTACGGCTTTAAGCGGTATCGCAAAGAAATGATATCCTTTATGATCTCATAATCGCGCTCACCGAACTGCCAGATCTCGTTGTAGCCGCCGCCGTCGCAGATAATGCCGGGATAGCGGTCTTTATAATAAGACTGCTTCAGCCGCGTGCCGTGGAGCCGCATCACCGGGCAGAACAGGCCGAACTGGAACCAGCGGACGATCAGTTCGCGGAAATATTCGCTCTCCGT
>CANPYE010000007.1 GCA_947588005.1 uncultured Lachnospiraceae bacterium
GCTTCCTCCAGGATCCGGTAATCGAATTCCAGCCAGCTCATCTCCCGGTTCACAAAATTCTCCGGTTTTATGAATCTTGCGTCGATCTCTGCCATGTTCTATACCCTCCTTTTCTGTTTCAGCACCGGCGTGATGCCGAAAATCTCCTCGAAAAACGGCGCGCAGGTCTGGATCATCATATTCTCCAGGCTCATATCGCCTTCGTAGGATGTGGAGATCACCAGCTCGTCGCCCCGGACCACCATCCGGCAGCCGGTCAGCTTCTGTTTATAGCTGGCGTCCAGCGCCACGGCCAGCCGCAGCATGGCGGTCAGCTTGGCGGAGCGGATCGCTGCCTTGTCATAGTCGAACGGTTCCGCATAGTAGCGAACCACCTTGGCCACCACCTCCCGCTCCGCGTGGGACAGGCCGATGATTTCGGTAGCCATGATGATCTCGTAGGAGCAGTAACCGAAATTACGCATGGAAATGTATTTGCCGCAGCCGTAGAGCACGGCGGCGATGCGCAGAAGCAGCTGATCGCGGGCCGCCAGGCCGTGGTGCTTCTTCATCGCGTCGAACATCTGGGCCGCTAGGCTCTCCACGTTCTGTATATGACTGCTGCCGCAGCGGTAGCGCTTGGCGATGTTCCGGGCCGCTGCCAGGATGTCGTCGTCGAAACTGTGGGCGAATTTGATGCACCGGATCTCCTGGGCGTACTCCGCGGCGATGCCGTCGCAGAGGCGGGTTCCCGGCGTCCACACCTGTTCCGCGCCGGTCATCTGCAGGATACGCATGTAAATGATCGCGCTGGCCACCAGGATACCGACATAGCTTTCATTGATGCCGAACTCCTCCTGAATTCGGGACGGGGACATACTCATCAGCTGCTCGTAGACCTGGTTGAATTCCTCGCGGGTGATACAGTCGGTAGCGGATTTCTGCAGCGCGGCAGAATCGGTCTTACCGGATTTGCCGGCCTTGCCGTCGGGGGCTTTGTCAGCCGTTTCGGACCTTCCGGATGCCTTAGATGCCTCCGCTTTGCCGGAACCGGCGCCGTCCTCCGCTGATTCCCGCTGCTTCGCCATTTCCCCGGCGTAGCGCATCAGAACCATGATGGAATCGCCGATTCCGATCAGGTTCTTGATATCCCGGTCCCTCAGATACAGCTTGCGGAACTTGATCAGCTCGTGATCCATGATCTCCTCGACGATGGACTGCTCCATATTGCCGCTGACCTGGATCTGGGAAAGGATGTCGCGGATCTTCAGGACGCCGGGAACGATATTCTGCGTCGTCACCAGGCTTTCCTTGTCAAACAGCGACAGCTGCGTGCTGCCGAAGCCCACGTCCGCGATTGCGGTGCCCTTCTGGATGATCTTCTCGAACTCCGCCGCCTTGATCGCGACGGCCTTGTAGCTTAAGAACCGCTGCTCCGAGTTGTTGATAATGCGGACCTGGATCCCGGTGCGCACTTGGATCTGATCCAGAATGATCTTGTTGTTGATCGCCTCGCGCATAGCGCTGGTGGCATAGGCCCGGTAGGCCTCCACCTGATAGCCCTTCATGATCCTGGAAAAATCCGCCAGCACCCGGCACATCTCGTCCACCAGCCGGTAGCTGATCTTGCCGGTATGGTAGGTCTCCCGGCCCAGCGCGATTACATGCCGCAGATGGTCGATCTGCCGCATGCCGTTTCTGGGAGACATCTCGTAGATGCCCATTTCCAGTTCAAAGGAACCTACGTCGATGGCTGCGAATAAATGATTTGCCATAAACGCTCCCCCCTTCTCTATTGATGCGATAATCCGCTGACTGCGGTTTCATTCTTACGCTTCCCCACTGAAACTTCGCGTTCCGAGCAGATATGCAATAAACTGCGCCGCCGTCCGCCCGGACAGGCCGCCGTGCTGCAGCTCCCACTTGTTGGCTTCCGCTAAAAGCTCCTCCTCCGGCATCACCACATGATGCCGCTCCGCCAGCACCTTCACGATGTTCTGGAACTGCTTCTTGTCCGGCGAACCGAAATAGATCGTGACGCCGAACCGGGCCACCAGCGACAGCTTCTCCTGCACCGTATCGTTGACATGCAGGTCGTCGTCCAGCTCCCGCTTGTCGCTGAATTTCTCACGGATCAGATGACGGCGGTTCGACGTGGCGTAGATCAGCACGTTGTTGGGCTTGCGGCCCAGGCCGCCTTCGATGATTGCCTTTAAGTATTTATACTCCAGCTCGCTCTCCTCGAAGGAAAGGTCGTCCATATAAATGATGAATTTGTAATTCCGGTCCTGCACCTGCTCCAGCACCGAGGAAAGGGCGTGGAACTGATGCTTGTAGACCTCAATGATACGCAGGCCCCGGTCGTAATATTCGTTCAGCACCGCCTTGATGCAGGACGACTTTCCGGTGCCCGCGTCGCCAAAGAGCAGCACGTTGTTGGCGGCCCGCCCGGACAGAAACGCTTCCGTATTCTCGATCAGCTTCTGTTTCTGAAGCTGATACCCTACCAGATCGTCGAAATAGACGTGCTCCACGTTGACCACCGGGATCACTCGGGCATCGTGACCGTTCTCCTCGATGCGGAAGGCCTTATTAAGGCCGTATTTGCCCACGCCGAACTCGTGGTAGAACTGGGTCACGGCCACTGCGAAGCTCTCCACATCCGCCGCCTTTCCAAGCGCCACCGACAGCTCGATGATCCGGTCGCGGACGCGGCGGTTGAAGATCCGGCTGCCGTCGCCCACCGGCGTGAAATCCGCCAGATCGTGCCAGAGACCTGCCGTCCCGGCCCGTACCGGCTGGCCGGCCGCGCTGTCTGTTCCCGTCGCCGGCATATCCGCGCTGTCTGTTCCCGCCGCCGGCATGCTGCCCGCGCCGGCCGCGCCCCGTGAACCCGTCCCGGCCATCTCATCCAGCTTCGTGATATCCCGGTCGAACAATTCCTTAAACACCGCGAAATCCTGCCGCGCCAGGTGGCTCAGCGTTCCCCCCACATCGCCGCGGATCTCGCAGGCCGTACTGAAAGCGTTCTCGTGGTTCGCCAGGCAGAAGGCCAGGAAGCAGTGCCACAGATTCCCCTCGAAACCATAGTCTGCCGCCAGCTCGATCAGCTGGTTGGCGCACTCGTAGGCGTCCGGGGGCGCGGTCACGTCCCCGCCAGGAATCCCCGTCATGCCCTGCGGGAACTGCACCCTTCCCGCTCCATACGGCAATGACGCTCCCGCCGCACTCACAGCGGCTCCGCCGCCGTCGCCAGGCAGAACCTCCGGCCCCGGCACCGCATCCAATACACCGGCCCTGTCCAGCAGCCGTTCCATATCGTCGAATAATTTCTGATATTTCAGATTTCTATATAATACTAATGGCTTCATTTGTGTAAACCTTTCATACATCCGCGGCTCCATTCTCAATAATTCCCCAGGATCCGCATATTCGCCGCTTCTTCCTTGATCGACCGCAGCGCGTTCTGGATATTGGGCTGACTTAAATTCCCCTCGATATCCACGAAGAACCGGTATTCCCAGTTCCGCTCCGGAATCGGCCGGGACTCGATCATCACCATGTTTACGTCGTTGAAAATGAAATTCCCCAGCATGTTGTACAGACTTCCGCTCTTATGCGGCAGCTCGAAGCAGAGGCTGATCTTCCCTGCGCCGCGGCAGTAGACCTTCTCTCTTGCCAGGATCAGGAACCGGGTCGTATTCTCTTTGTTATAATTGATCTGCGGCGCCAGAACCGACAGGCCGTAAAGCTTCCCGGCCACCTCGCTTGCCACCGCAGCCTGGGTCTTGTCGCCGTCGGCCACCACCTTCTTCGCGGCCACCGCCGTGTTCTCCACGCTGATCTGCCGCCACTCGCGGTGCGCGTTCAGATACGGCGAACACTGCATCAGCGCCTGGGGGTGCGAATACACCGTCCGGATATCCTCCGACTTCGCCCCCGGCAGTCCCAGAAGCGCGTGACTCACCGGCAGAAATGTCTCCGCCGCGATCACATTGTCATGGGCGATCAGCAGATCGTAATTGTCACTGACCGTCCCCGCCGAAGAATTCTCAATGGGGATCACCGCGTAATCCGCCTCGCCGCTCTCCACGGCGCACATGGCCTCGTCCCAGGTCTTCACATGACAGACGTCCGCGCCGTCCCCGAAATACTGCAGCGCCGCGCCGTGGCTGTAGGCCCCCTCGACGCCCTGGTAGACCACGCGTACATTTTCACGCTTAAGCCCTTCCACCATCGTAAATCCCGTATCGCCGGACTGGCCGTGCTCCTGCATAATGCCGTACTGCAGCCTGCGGCCCACGGTCATCAGCTGGGTCATCATCTCCGCCGCCGCGTTCTTCGCGTACTCCGTATGGGCCAAGCCCCGGACCGCCGCGATCTTCTGTTCTTCGCGGGCCCTGTCCAGCACCGGCTTGCCGGTCCCGATCTTATATTCGGCCACCTCCGCGCTCAGAGCCAGCCGTTCCTCTAAAAGACGCACCAGCTGTGCGTCGATCTCATCCAATTTGCCTCGAATTTCCTGCAGATCCACTTACGCGCCCTTCCTTATCTCCTGTTCTTTCCTAAGCATCTCTCTGATCCGGTTCTGGGTGTAGAGACCGGCGAATTTCTTCTCCTCCTTCGGCAGATCGCGGATGAAAAACGGCTCGCCGAACTCGATCGTCACATTCGAAGATTTGATCCGCGGCACATGCTTTTCGAAGATCTCCGCGGTGCCTGTCATTGCTACCGGGATCACCGGACAGCCGGATTTCTCCGCGATCTTAAGACTGCCTTCCTTAAACGGCAGCATCTCCAGAATGTCTTCGTTTCGATTGCGGGTGCCCTCCGGGAAGATCCAGACAGAGATACCGGATTTGACCTGCTCGATGCCGGCCAGGATCGTCTTTAAGCCTTCCCGCAGGTTCTCGCGGTCCAGAAAAAGGCAGTGGACGTTCTTCATCCAGGTCCGCAGGGATGGATACCGCAGCATCTCCTTCTTCGCCACGAACCCCATCAGCGTCGGCACCGTCACATATCCCACCAGAATATCGAAATAGCTCCGGTGATTGCCCACGTAAAGAACCGCCCGGTCCCTCGGAATATTCTCAATGCCTTTCACGGTAATATGTACGCCGGACAGCCAAAGCAGATAACGGAACATGAACTGTACGATGGCCAGACTCTGGGCGTCCCGCTTCTCCGGGTGCTTCTTCGCGATCCACGCTTCCACCCAGAGGACCGGCACGGTGAATACCAGGAAAAGAATGACGCTGGCCGCCAGTATGATGAATTTGATCATGGAAAATGAATATCCTTTCTGCGCTACGTTATACCTGCATTATACTCATGTACTAAATAAAAAACAAGTCCATTTCCCAAATTTGCCCGCGCCGGATCTGCCTGCCGCAGTTCACATCTGTCCCTTGCTCGTGATCATTTCAAACAGCAGCCCCGTCCCAAACCACAGCGGCGCGAAATCCAGCCGGATCAGTCCATTAATATTCGAATGACGCCCGGTATAATCCCAGGGGCAGATGCCGCGGCTCCTCAGCCAGAATCCCGTCGCGTACTCCACGACAAAGATCAGCACCATATAGAGCATCCCGTGACGAAGAATGCGGTCTTTCATGCTGAGTCCGTCCGCCGGATCCACGCTGAGCCATCGGTCCACGCCGCGCCCGATCGGGGCCAGCATGGCCCCCATGCCGTAGATTGGGAACATCAAAAGCGACGTCCGCCCCATGAGTCTCCAGTCATGGCACATGACAGACTCCGCCGAGGTGAAAATCACTTCCAGGCACCACCCTGCCACGCCGCATTTTAAAAAATTTTTTCCTGTATCCCGAAGATATGCTGCCGTTTTCATAGGAATAGTATGTGCCGAAAGCGGCGTATTTTATGCACCCGGCCTCATTTCGCTGCAGGCTCATTACTGCTTACTATATTCAGCACAGCAGCATAACCGCCCTCACGGCATACCCCTGCCGCCGCCTCACAATAGCGGCGACAAAAGCCTGCAGCACTGCTCCTTAAACCGAATCCACAGCTTTCTCTGCGCATAGTCCTCCCGGGTCACTTCCCGGCACAGCTTCAGATCCTCCCGGAAATTATCCTCCAGCCGCCTCGTCACGCCCTCGTCGTATATAGTCGCGTTCACCTCAAAATTCAGTTCAAAGCTGCGGATATCCATATTGGCCGTCCCGCAGCAGCTGACCATACCGTCCGCCATGACGCTCTTGGCGTGAAGGAAACCATTTTCATAGGTATAACATTTCGCGCCCGCGGTCAGCAGATCGCCCATATAGGAATACGTGGCCCAGTAGACGAACGGATGATCCGGCTTGCAGGGAATCATCAGCCGCACGTCCACGCCCGACTCCGCCGCGAATTTCAATGCCGACAATACGGCGTCGTCCGGAATAAAATACGGCGTCTGGATATAGATATGGTGGCGCGCCCGGGTAATCAGCTGAATGTAATTGTTGCGGATCTGCCGGTTGCTGGCGTCCGGACCGCTGGCGATGATCTGCATCATGACCCCGCGATGATCCAGAACCAGCCGGAGCGCCGCGGCTTCCTGCGCGGTCATCCCGGACTCGTCTGCTTCCGCCGCGTTTCCCGCCGCGTCCGCGTCTCCCAGCCCAAAATACTTCCCGTTCCGGAACAGATTCTCCCTGGATGCGTAATTCCAGTCCAGCGCGAACCGGATCTGCAGGCTGTATACAGCGCTGCCGCAGATCTTCAGATGCGTATCCCTCCAGTACCCGAACTTCGGATCTTTGGAAATGTACTCGCGTCCGATATTGAAGCCGCCCACATATCCGACCTTTCCGTCGATCACCACGATCTTTCGGTGATTCCGATAATTAATGCGCAGCTGCAGCCGCCCCAGGATCGGCGGGAAGAACTCCACCACCCGGATCCCGCACGAGCGCAGATCCTTCCAGATCCGCGCCGGCATGAAGCGGCCGCCCATGCCATCGTAGAGTATCCGCACCTCCACGCCGGCCTTCGCCCGCTCCTTAAGGATCGGAACGATCGCCTGGAACACTTCGTCATTTTTAATGATATAATACTGAATGTGAATGTATTTCTCAGCCTTCTTCAGTTCTCCCCTCAGGTCGTTAAATTTTTCTTCCCCATCGGTAAATATGTCCACGGAATTATCCGCCGTCAGCACCGCGCCGGACGTCTCCAGATTATAAAGCACCAGCGACTCATAGTCTCTCCACGGCGTCTTCGCGATCTGATCCATGGCGCCCTGGATCTGCCTCTCCTGCTCCTTCACGGGATGCGCCAGCCGGTCTTCCACTTCCTTGATACGGAACATCCTGCTTTTGCGGTAATCCTGACACAGCACCAGATACAGCAGGAAACCGAAGATCGGCACAAAGTAAAGCACAAGGAGCCACGTCCACACGGCCTTCGGGTCCCTGCGCTGAAAAAATACGATCACGATCGATAAGATCATATTAATATATAACAGATGATCCATAAGCCATCCCCATACCATGGCTATGGACGAAAATACCTGGTCCATTCAGGACTCCCTCCTGTCTGCATCACACAAACCGGTTCTTCTCCGCGTCATACGCATACCCGATCGGAGCAAGCGCCGCTTCCACGGCGCTCCGCTCCGCATCCTGCGCCTCGCAGAACGCATCCAGCGACGGGTAGAAATCCCGCAGCTGGGTATTCACATAGCTTAAAAGGATCGCCGGATCCTTTGGCAGCTGGCTCATGCTATTGATCTCCTCCTCACAGGCAGCCTTTCCGCCGCATTCCTGAATCCTCAGATAAATGACACCACGCAGTACGCCGCATAGATCGCCAGCAGCGCGATACCCTGCAGCCGTGAGGCCTTCCTGCGGAAAAGAATCGGCACGATCAGGATCGCCATCACAAGCGCAGCCAGCGGAATATCCATCTGATACGTAGACGCCTCCAGCGGAATTCCCATGACCGCCGCCGGAATGCCGATCACCGCCAGAAGATTCAGGATATTGGCGCCCAGGATATTGCCGAAGCCCACATTGGAGAAGCCCTTGATCATGGAGACAATGGACGTCACCAGCTCCGGCAGCGACGTGCCCAGCGCGATAAACGTGACCGCGATCACACGCTGCGGCACGCCGATGGCCTCGGCGATCAGGATTCCGTTGTCCACCAGCAGGTTGGCTCCCACGTACAGAAGGGCCGCGCACACCGCCAGAATAATGAATTGCTTCAGTAAGGAGCCTCCGTCCTCTGTCTTATCATTCTCTTCTTCATCGCCGCCCTCGGCGCCTGCACGGACAATATTTAAAACTGCGTACACCACGAAAATGGCAAGCAGAAGAAGTCCTGTCAGACGCCCAAATTCACCCCGAAGGAAACCTACGATATCCAACACAATGATGACCCCGAAAAAGATCGCCGCCCGCCACAGAAGCGGCTTCGTCTCCACCTTCTTCGTCGGCCGGATCGTCTGCGTCAGGCCCGCGATCAGAGCCGTATTGCAGATGATGGATCCGAAGGCGTTGCCCGCGGCGATGGCCGCGGAGCCGTCAAAAGCGGCCGTGGTGGAGACCAGGATCTCCGGCAGCGTGGTGCCAAGGCTTACAATGGTGGCCCCAACCACAATCTGCGGAATGCCGATCTTTCTTGCAATTGCCACAGCGGCGTCCACCAGACGGTCGCCTCCCAGACAGATCAGAACCAGTCCCAATACGAACAGTGCTACAGTAACCAACATATGTGCTCCTCCTTGGATATTTGCGTGCCTGCGGATCCGCCGGACGATATCCGCCCGCTGATCACGCTTCGCAGTCTGAACCTGCAGCGCACGGCTGAATGTCTCCCGCAGCGTGACGCGAATCGGATCCGCGGCGCATTGCCCGTAAAAAACGAGACTTTCAGCACATATTCTGCGCTAAAAGTCTCGCTTCAAAACATCCTCTGTTTCAGGTATGACCCGGTATTATCTACGGGCTGACGGATCATACCACACCTTTACCGCGGGCGGTGCAAGCTACTCCCTTTTATCGTTCAATTAAAGGAAGTATAGCATATTTTTACAGATTCGTCCACCGTTTTATGACCGGACTTTACGTTGCCGCGGATTTATTCCACATACGCGATCAGCTTATCCCCCGCCGGCGCCGTGTCGATAACGATGGTATTCCCGGCCCGCACCTGATCCTGCAGAATGATCTTCGCCGCCAGCGTCTCCACATTCTTCTGCAGGTACCGCTTCAGGGGCCGCGCGCCGTAGACCGGGTCGTATCCCCGCTCCACCACGAACTCCCGCGCCGAATCGGTCAGCTCCACCGAGATCTCCCGATCCGCCAGCCGCCGGTTGGTATCCGCCATCAGAAGCGTGATGATACCCGCGATATTGTCCCTGGTCAGCGGCTTGAACAGAATGATCTCATCCAGCCTGTTCAAAAACTCCGGCCGGAAATGCGCCCGCAGGTCGTTCATTGCCATCTCCTCCGCCTCCGCGCGGATATTTCCATTCTCATCGATGCCCTCCAGCAGATATTGGGAGCCGATATTGGACGTCATGATGATGATCGTGTTCTTGAAATCCACGGTCTTGCCGGTAGAATCGGTGATCCGCCCGTCGTCCAGCACCTGCAGAAGCACGTTAAATACATCCGGATGGGCCTTCTCCACCTCGTCGAACAGCACGACGCTGTATGGTTTCCTGCGGACCGCCTCGGTCAGCTGGCCGCCCTCGTCGTAGCCCACATATCCGGGAGGCGCTCCAATGAGACGCGCCACGGAGTGCTTCTCCATATATTCGCTCATGTCGATCCGGACCATATTGGACTCGTCGTCAAACAGGCTGGCCGCCAGCGCCTTCGCCAGCTCCGTCTTGCCCACGCCGGTGGGCCCCAGAAACAGGAACGAGCCGATGGGCTTGGTCGGGTCCTTGATGCCCGCCTTGGACCGGATGATGGCTTCTGTCACCTTCTCGACGCCCTCGTCCTGGCCCACGACCCGCTTATGCAGCTCCTCGTCCAGATGCAGGGTCTTGCTGCGCTCGCTCTCCGTCAGCTTCGCCACCGGGATGCCGGTCCACCTGGAAATGATCCGGGCGATCTCGTCGTCGGTAACGCTCTCGCGCACCAGGCTCAGATCCTGGTTCTTCACCTTCTCCTCTTCCTCCGCCAGCTGCTTCTGCAGTCCCGGGAGCTTCCCGTACTGCAGCTCCGCCGCCTTGTTCAGATCGTAGACCTGCTGCGCCTGAGCGATCTCGCGGTTCACGCTCTCGATCTCCTCGCGCAGGGAGGACAGCCGCTCCACCGAGCGCTTCTCATTCTCCCACTGGGCCTTTTTATTGGCAAATTCGTCGTGCAGCTCCGCCAGCTCCTTCTGCAGATCCGCCAGCCGGTCCTGGCTCAGATGGTCGGTTTCCTTCTTAAGCGCCGCCTCCTCGATCTCCATCTGCATGACCTTCCGGGACAGCTCATCCAGCTCCGTCGGCATGGAATCCAGCTCCGTCTTGATCAGCGCGCAGGCCTCGTCCACCAGGTCGATGGCCTTATCCGGCAGGAACCGGTCGGAAATGTACCGGTCCGACAGCACCGCCGCGCTCACCAGCGCCGAGTCGGTGATCTTCACGCCGTGGAACACCTCGTAGCGCTCCTTCAGGCCGCGGAGGATGGAAATGGTGTCCTCCACCGTAGGCTCATCCACCATGACCGGCTGGAACCGCCGCTCCAGAGCCGCGTCTTTCTCGATGTATTTGCGGTATTCGTCCAATGTCGTCGCGCCGATGCAGTGCAGCTCGCCGCGGGCCAGCATGGGCTTTAAGAGATTCCCCGCGTCCATGGAGCCCTCGGTCCGGCCGGCGCCCACGATCGTATGCAGCTCGTCGATGAACAGAATGATCTGTCCGTCGCTTTTCTTTACTTCCTCCAGAACCGCCTTCAGCCGCTCCTCAAACTCGCCCCGGTACTTGGCGCCCGCGATCAGCGCGCCCATATCCAGCGCGAACAGCTTGCGGTCCTTTAAGCCCTCCGGCACATCGCCGCGGACGATACGCTGGGCCAGTCCTTCCACAACGGCGGTTTTGCCGACGCCCGGCTCACCGATCAGTACCGGATTGTTCTTCGTCTTTCGCGACAGGATCCGGATCACGTTGCGGATCTCGCTGTCGCGGCCGATGACCGGGTCCAGCTTCTGGTTCCGGGCCCGCTCCACCAGATCGGAGCCGTATTTCTCAAGGGTGTCGTAGGTGGCCTCCGGGTTGTCGCTGACCACGCGCTGATTCCCGCGAACCGTAGTCAGGGCCTGCAGAAATATCTCCCGATTGATTCCGTACTGGCGGAACAGCTCCTTCATCGTCTTATCCGGCTGGCGCAGCATGGCCAGGAACAAATGCTCCACAGACACATACTCGTCGCCCATGGCTTTCGCCTCGTCCTCGGCGCTCACCAGCACCTTATTCAGATCATTGCTCACATAGAGCTGCCCGCCGCCGGAAACCTTCGGAAGCCGCTCTACCGCCTGACGGGCTTCATTCGCAAACATCTCGCCGGAAATATTCATCTTCGTGATGAGTTTCAGAATCAGGCTGTCCTCCAGCGTCAGAAGGCTTAAAAGCAGATGCGCCTGCTCCAGCTGCTGATTGCCGTGCTCGTAGGCCAGCTTCTCGCAGTTCTGGACGGCCTCGACCGATTTCTGGGTAAATTTATTGATATTCATAGGATCTCCCCCTTTTTTTCTGTTCTATTCGTACTATAACACATGTTGTTAGCACTGTCAAGCCCCGAGTGCTAAAATTTTAATAATAACTCGCTTCTGCTCCCGCGAGCCGTCAACCGGCTGCCTCTGCCGCAAATGCCGCAACGGTCTGCCCGCACAAAAAAAGCCCCGCCGCATTCCCATAAAGAAGCGGCGGAGCCTGAATTTCCGTGCGGGCAGCGCCAGTGACTCCCTGCCCGTATTCCAGCCTGTTCGGATATACCGGTTCCGATAATATCAATAATTCTCCTTGCGGACCTCGAAATAGCTCTGCGGATGCGCGCACACCGGGCAGACCTCGGGGGCCTTCGTGCCGACTACGACATGACCGCAGTTGCGGCACTCCCACACCTGAACACCGCTCTTTTCGAACACCTGCTTTGTCTCTACATTATGAAGCAGGGCGCGATAGCGCTCCTCATGCGTCTTCTCGATCGCGGCTACAGCGCGGAACTTGAAAGCCAGCTCCTTGAAGCCTTCTTCCTCCGCCTCATCGGCCATACGGGCATACATATCGGTCCACTCGGCGTTCTCGCCTTCTGCGGCATGAAGCAGGTTCGCCGGCGTGTCGCCCAGCTCGCCCAGCTCCTTGAACCACAGCTTTGCATGCTCCTTCTCATTGTCAGCCGTCTTTAAGAAAAGCTCGGCGATCTGCTCGTATCCGGCCTTCTTCGCCACGGATGCGAAATAGGTGTATTTGTTCCTGGCCTGGGACTCGCCGGCAAACGCCTCCCACAGGTTCTTCTCGGTCTTGGTACCCGCATACTTGGACATAATTCATATCCTCCTTACATATGTGAATTTAATTTCAGTAACTATTCCTAATATAGCGTATACATACGAAAATGTCAATCTGTATCCGCAATATTTATGCGGAATATTTTTGCAGAATCCGCAGAATTTCCATCAGGCCGCCAGCCTGCAGTCCTCAGCCCTTGTCTGACGGCGCCTCAGCCTTCGCTTCATCACAAAGCCATCCGCCTGCATTCCGGCGACGCCGCCCCGCTCACACGGACCACGCCGTCTGCCGTCACGCGGATCTCCGTCATATGCCCATCCAACGTCTCGCCGCGGCTCAGCCCATCGTCGTCATACATTTCATAAACCGCTTCATTCTGAATAAAATGCAGCAGCGTAAGCCTCGACGCATCCACGCCGTCCGCATACTCCGCCGGCGCCGCCAGCGGAACCAGACGGTCCGCCCGCAAAAAGATCAGCACCTCGTCGAGCGCCGCCTTCACATAATGGTGTCCGGCGGGCAGAATTTCCGCGTCCATGTCGTCCGCGCTCCGCAGCCGATACATTTTCATCGGTTCGGGCAGATAGACGTAGCGCCCCTCTGCGTTCTGTCTGTAAATGGGCGCGATCATAAAGCTTTCGCCCACCATCAGCTGATCCTCCGTCTGCGCCGCCGCTTCATCCTCCGGCCAGACGAACGCCGGCGGCATGAACATCATATCGCCGCCAAGCGTTGCTTTCATGAACTCGCTGTACAGATACGGCAGCAGCGCGTAGCGCAGGCCGATGATATGGCGGAAACTCTCTTTACTGCCAAACTGGTAGAATTCCTGCCTCCGGGTGCCGATGGCCGAATGATTCCGCATAAGCGGCGTGAAAATTCCCAGCTCCAGCCAGCGCAGCATCAGATCCTCCGTTGTGTCGGAGCCGAAGCCGCCAATATCCGCGCCGATATAGAGGAAACCGCACATATTAAGCGCGGGCAGCATCTGCAGATTCAGCAGGATATGGGACCACCAGGACTGGTTGTCGCCCATCCAGATACCGCCGTAACGATGCATCCCGATGTAGGACGAACGGGAGAACAGAAGAATCCGTTTCTCCGGCGACAGCCGCGCGAACGCCTCGCCGGCGGCGCGGGTCATATTGTAGCCGTACAGATTATGGACCCGGTCGTGCCGCACCATTTCTCCCTGGCATTTGTGCCGGATCGTCCGGTAGTCTTCCGGCCGCGCCGCCAGATTCATAAGCTGCGCCTGCAGCGTAAGCAGCTGGCCGATGTTCAGCTTCTCCCTGTCAAAGGTTCGGATTTCTTCGAAAATCTCCTCCAGGTGCTTTTCGGCGTAGAACAGCGCCGGCTCGTTCATATCGTTCCAGAAGCCGTCGATTCCGGCGTCCAGCAGTACCTTATACCAGCTGCCGAACCATTCCCGCGCCTCAGGATCCAGCACATCCGGGAAATGGACCCGACCCGGCCAGACGCCGCCGACGAACTCCGAGCCGTCTTCATTTTTACAGAAATATCCGTTCTCTACGCCTTCCTCATAGACCGGATAGCCTTCCTCGATCTTCACGCCCGCGTCGATGATGGGCACCAGATGGATATGCTGCTCCTTCATTTCCTTTACAAATGCAGGAAAATCCGGGAAACGTTCCTCGTTGACCGTGAAATCCTTATAGCCCTCCATGTAGTCGATGTCCATGTAAACGCTGTCCAGCGGCACTCCGTTTTCGCGGTGCTCCCGGACCACCTCGCGAATGTCGTCGGCGCATTTGTAGCCCCATCGGCTCTGACCGTAGCCGAAAGCCCACTTCGGCGGAATGTAGCTGCGGCCGATGATGGAGCGGAACTCCCGCACGATGCCGGACAGGCTGTCTCCTTCCAGGATGTAAAGTGTGAAGCCGCCGTCGCTGACAGTGATCGTGAGACGGCTGCGGTCGGTATAACCGCAGTCGAAGGTCACCTTCTGGCTGGCGTCGAGGAAGATAGCAAAACGGCGGCGGGCGGCGGACGGCGCTGCTTTCCCGGCTGCAGAAGCGTCTTCCGTGGCAGCAGACAGCGCCGTTTTCCCGGCTGCAGAAGCGTCTTCTGTGGCAGCAGACAGCGCCGCTTTCCCGACTGCAGAAGCGTCTTCTGTGGCAGCAGACAGCGCCGCTTCCCCGGCTGCAGAAGCTTCCGCAGCCTGCATCCCAACCACCGGAGAATCCGGCGCAGGCCCATCCACGATCAGGAAATTATGAGCTCCGTAGAGAGAACGCTTCTCCTCCGTATGATTGGGAACATCCGCGCAGTTCGACTCATAGATCCAGCCTCTCTTGTTAATGCCGCGCATATTCTCGCCCAGGCCGTAGATACGGTCGGCGTCTGACAGTTCACAGGTAAAGACAGCCGCCAAAGCCGCCGCTTTCTGCCCGAGTACACCGATCGCCGCGCCATCCAGCCCCTCAGGGATCCAGCCCATGCCGTCCGGCGCGGCTGAGAGGTTCTCCGTATTCTTCACCAGGCGGATATGATCCTCCGAAAACCCCTTCGTCTCCGCCGGGATCTGCTTCACGACCGCGTCTGTCTCGATCGGATTGCCAAATACATATTTTCGAATCATAGCTTTCCTCCGTTTATGATAGTTCTATGAAATTACGCTCATACGAGCGGAACCTTTCTTCCGGCATGACCAGCGTCGTCGTGCCGCTTGTGAACAGGCCCGTTGTCCTGTCCCCTGCGCCGCGCCGGCGTATGTTTCACCAGATATCCGTCCATTCCGACGTTTCGCGCCCCCGCCACATCGCAGACTGCGTCGTCGCCGCTCATCAGGCAGCGCGACGGCTCCAGCCCGTAGGCGTCGATCAGGCACTGGTAGAACCGCCGGTCAGGCTTTTTAATGTATTGATCCGACGACATGAGAATGCCGTCAAAACACTCCTCCAGCCCGAAGATACGAAGCTCGTTCTCCGTAAAGACACGCTGGGCGTTGGTCAGAAGGTAAGTGTGGGCGCCATTCTCGCGAAGACGGCGCAGCCGCTCCTTCACCTGCGGGAACAGGCGGATATAAACGGTTGTGGCAATGCGGAATATCCGGCAGGTCCACAGCACCAGCGCCTCGTCCGGACAGACGCCCTTATCCTCATACAAGCGGCGGAAGACCGTTTCAATACGGATCTCGGCAGTGTCGGCCGGCGCCGGCCATTTCTCTTTTTCTCCGCTTGCCGCCGCGGCCACTTCGGTGCCAGCCTGGGTCTCCGCCCGCGCGCCGCCATGTTCTTTCCGCGACGCGTCCAGCGCTTCTTGAACCGCCCGGACATACGCTTTTCGCAGCTCCTTCGCCTTATAATCCGCGCCATAGTACCGGTAGAGCAGCGCCATTTTCTCCCACGCGGCTATATCCTCCTCGTCGGTGCGAATGTCGAGCAGCGTCCCGTACAGGTCGAATATATAGTTATCGTAATGCAGATCCATTTTTCTCCTCGTATTCATATCCCGCACCGATACGCCCTTCCGCCTCGTATTCACATTCCGGCGCTGATACGCCTTTCCGTCTCGTATTCACATTCCGGCGCTAATACGCTTTTCCGTCTCGTATTCACATTCCGGCGCTAATACGCTTTTCCGCCTCGTATTCACATCTCGGCGCCGATACGCCTTTCCGTCTCGGCGAGCGCCTCATACACCCGCAGGATCTCGCCCACGCTCCACGCCTGCGCAAAGCAGCCCCTGGAAAATGTGGGCCGCGCCCCGTCATAGATCTCCGGCAGCTGCCCGATACAACCTTCCCGCATGGCGCTCTCTAAAACCGCCAGCTGCCGCCGTACGGTTCGCACCGCCTCCGGCGCGTAATCCCTCACCTTCAGGTACGCCAGATAGTAGGCCCCCATAGGGAATACCCACACAGTTCCCTGATGATACGCAAGATCCCTCTCGCGCAGTTCGCCGCCGTAAGCCGCATGAAATTCCGGATCGTCCATGCTGAGCGTCCGCAGCCCATAAGGCGTATACAGCTTCTCATAGACCGCATCCACGATCCGGCTTTCCTGCCGTCTGTCCAGCATGGAAAATGGCATCGAGACCGCCCAGATCTGATTGCACCGGAACTGCTCGTCCGCCTTCGTGCCGGACAGGACATCCTTAAGCCAGCCTTTGTCCTCCATCCAGAATTTGCGCCGGAAGCTTTCCTTTGTCCGTTCCGCCAGAAGCCCGCACTGAGCGGCAAGCCGCTGTCTTTCCGCCTCTGCCGTCCGGACGCTGCCCGAGGCTGTTTCTGTCTCCCCGGAATACGACCCGCGGCCCAAAGCTGTCTTCGCCTCTGCCGTCCAGGCGCTGCCCGAAGCCGTCTCTGTTTCCTCTGAACACAGTTCGCCTCCCAGCTTCTCCATCACCTTCAGCGCGTTATACCAGTACGCGTTGATCTCCACCGGTTTCCCGTGCCTCGGCGTAGGCAGATGATCGCCGATCCGCACATCCATCCAGGTCACCTGGTCGTACTTAAGTCCTGCCCGGATCAGGCCGTCCTCGTCCATGCGGATCCCGTAATCGGTCCCGTCCCGGTACGCCTCGACAATCTGCGTCATCACCGGCCACATTTCCCGAACGAAGTTATGATCACCGGTCCGCAGCACATATGTATAGACGCTGTTGATAAATAGAAGCGCCGCGTCAGCCGTATTGTAGCGCGGTTCCACGCCGCCCTCCGGAAACAGGTTCGGCATCAGTCCCTTCCGGCAGTACGCCGCAAATGTCCGAAGAATGCTTTTTGCCGTATCATACTGCCCGGTACTCATGCAGCAGCCTTCCAGCGCGATCATCGTATCACGCCCCCAGTCCTCAAAGAACGGATAACCGGCCAGGATCGTACGCCCGCCGGTGGATTCCCGCTCGGAAATGAACTGATCGGCGCTTACCGACAGCTGCATCGCCGCCTCTCCGATTGCGCCCGCCGTCTCCCGCAGACGGCGCCGGTATTCCGACGCTTCTTCAAAAACCGCTTCCGCCGAAGCCGGAAACGCCGGTTCCGTATTAACCAGAAGCTCCAGCACTGCGCTTTGCCGGGCCGGAACCGTCTTTGCGATCTCGCAGAGGACGCAGGTCCTGCCGGTGCTGTCGCGGCCGTCGCAGGCGTCATAGGCGTAATACGCGCCGTCGCAGAACTCCGGCGCGAATATTTCCACCCTTCCGTTTGTCTGCATATACAGCCGCAGCTTCTGTGCGGTAATTTCATATATCTCCCGGCACTCCGCATCCGGAGCCGCTCCTTCCGCCGCTGTGCCGGACTTCTGTCTCTCCCCGCCGCACCGTCTTCCCCTAAATTCCGGCTTTCCTTCAAGCCGCGTCCCCTTCGGCACAAACTGCAGATGGGGCCTTACCGTCAGCCGGGCCTCGATATCCGTGCGGTTCTCCATCCGGTACTGTACCGCCGCCAGGTTCTTCCCCTGGGCCATCGCCACGCGCTTTACGATCTCCACGCCCCCGGCCTGGAATGTCCACTCCGGATAATCTTCATATATAAATCCGTTCAGATACAGATACCCGTTCTCATTCCGCGACGGATCCGTAAATTCCTGCGAAGACAAATGTATACGGCGCATCCATGCCGCAGATGTTTCGCCCGCGGTCTTCTCCGCTGCTGCTGCTTCTGCTGCCGTAGTCTCCGTGGCCACGTTTTTTACTGCCTCTGCGGCTGCGCACTCAACGGCCACGTTTTTCGCTGCCTTTGCTGCCGCAGTCTCCGCGGCCACAGCTTCGCCCGCCGCCTTCACCTCCAGCACTTCTTCCAGCCGGTTCACCATATTATACCGCAGGTTCGGCGCGCGCAGGCTTGCCATCAGCAGCGCCTGATCGTTTCTCGTATTTGAATTGATCATAGACGCGCAGGAAAAACCTCCCAGCCCGTTCGTCAGCAGATATACATTCTCCTGTCCCCGCTTTCGCGTCTCCCAGTCCTGTTTGCCGTACACAAACCTCATAATCCGTTCTCCCGATTCTTTTCCCATCCGGATGCACTGCTCATTCACTCAGCTGCACCGTCCATTCACCCGGCTGCGCTGCCCATTCATCCGCCTGCACCGCCCGCCCATCCGGCTGCACCGTCCATTCACCCGGCTACGCTGCCCATTCACCCAGCTGCACCGTCCATTCATCCGGCCGCACTGCCCGCCCATCCGACAGCTTCCGATCCGTCCGGAAGTTTTTCTTAGTTTCCATTATTCTCATTATTTCGCAAACCATCGAAGGTTGTCAAGTTATTTTTTATTATTCCTGCAGGCTTTCGGACAGATTTTTTACAAATATCAAGTAAAAATGCACATTCTGCCCGGCTGCCCCGTACGAAACCTGACTAAATATCTGTCTCTAAAATGCAAAGTCTTGCTTTTTTTCAAATTTTTTTGTATAATTTTTATTGAAATCAATAAAACACAGTAAGGTACAAATTGGAGTGAAAAATATGCCAACAATCAATGATATTGCCGATAAATTGGGAATTTCCAAGGGAACCGTTTCAAAAGCGCTGAATGGCGCCGACGACGTAAGCGAAACTTTACGAAAAAAAGTTCTTGAAACCGCAGTGGAAATCGGTTACGCAAGAAACCGCGCCCGAAAGGATACCGCCAACCGGCTCTGCGTAATCGTGGAGAATCTTCACCACGAAGATCCCGGAGACTTCGGCTACGATATTATCATGGGATTCAAAAAACTGGCGGTGCCGGCCGGCTGGGATGTAGACGTGGCGGCCGTCACGGAAGCGCAGCAGAAAGAAATATCCTACGACGCGTTTATGCTTTCCCACGAATACAAGGGGGCGTTCATCCTCGGGATGTCGCTTCTGGATCCGTGGATGGAAGAGCTGAAGACTGCCCGGACGCCGGCCGTTCTCTATGACAATTATATTCCGGAGAATCCGCGGGTCGGCTATATCGGCGTAGATAATCCGGAAGCCTTTATGATGACCGTCGGCCATCTGAACGAGCTTGGCCACTCCCAGATCGGATATCTTGGCGGCGATATGGATTCCTTTATATCACGGAAACGCTATAACGCGTTCCTGGACGCCATGGACGCCTTCGGACTGGCAGTAAACCAGAACCGAACCGGCTGCTCGTATTTTATCTCAGAATGTACGCAGAAATACCTCCCCAGGCTTCTGTCCAGCCAGGTGACCGCCATCGTCTGCGGCACCGACCTGCTGGCCCAGGCTGTGATCGTCGCGTGTATGGACATGGGATACCGGATACCGGAGGACGTAAGCGTCGTCGGTTTTGACGACGCGCCTTTCGCCGCCTATACCAGTCCCGGTCTGACCACGATCCGGCAGAACCAGGAGGCGCTCGGCAACTGCGGCTACTATGCGCTCCACAGCCTGATCAACCGCACCTATATCGGGACGCTCCTTCTGCGGCCGGAGCTGATTACCCGCGGGAGCACAGGAAAAGTGCGGCGCGGCAAGCTGCCGGCCCCGCGGAAGCTGCCGGTATAGCGTCGGCTTACGTATTCTCTCCGAAAACCATCTTTAAAAGCATTTCATACTCTTTATAGAACGGAAATTCTCTGAAATCGCTGAAACTTTCGAACACGCTCCGGTAGTACCATGCGTGCATGGCCTTCTCTTTCTGGCGGAATTTCTGCCAGATCATGTCGCCCATAGCCAGATAATCCTCCGACGTGCTGCGCAGATTGCTGAGCTTGTCCGCAAATGTGATCAGCTTTTCTTCGCGCGCCGCCGAACGCAGCCGGTCGATCGTCGCCTGCTTGCGTTCTATCCAGGTCTTTGTCTTGTCCTCGCTTTCCGCCAGAACAAGGTCCGCCACTGTCTGTCCAAATTCATCAAGCAGCTGTTCATATGTGATCCCGGCGTCTTCGATCACGTCATGCAGATACGCGGCGGCAATTTCTTCCGGATCGCCGCCCATGGCCGCCACGATTGCCGCTACTTCCTTCGGATGAACGATATACGGCATACGGCTTCCTTTGCGAAGGGCGCCCTCGTGAGCTTTCGCGGCATAAGCCGCGGCTTTGTGAATCATTGCTGTCCTCCCTTTCCGTGTGGGGATGTATTGGGGCAACGAGATTATCTTATCATAAAATCCATATTTTTAGAAGTAGAACTTGTAAGATTTCTGATTTTCTGGTATGCTATGGATACGGCTTTCCTGCAACGGCCTGCCGGATGGATCCGACACGCCGTCCGCAGTCGGTTATGTCATATGCATCACAAGTCAGCGGAGGGATCTTATGGAACAGCAGCGCGCTTACCGCCGCACCCCGGCCAGAAGACGAAACAGCATCTTACGGCTAGAATGGGTCCGGCTTTTACTATTTTATATTTTGCCTTTTGTCGTTATCAACCTGATCATCTTTTTCCTTGTAACTACCAAGCCCAGCTACGAGGTGACCATTGCCAATACGAACGATTACCGAACCACCGACGTCACCTTTACGATCACGTCCTTCATGCCTCTGCGCAACGTCACTATCACGCTGGACGGCGAACCGCTCGATCTGACGCCGGTCGGCCGCAGGAGCTACCAGTCTACCGTCACACGCAACGGCGTGCTGGAGATCCACATGGAGAATTTTAACCATATGGCCATCACCGGCTACGAAGTGATCGACGTTCTGGACAACGAACTGCCGGACGTAACCTCCTATACGCTGACAGACGGCCAGCTGACGCTTTGGCTCAGCGATACCCAGTCCGGCATCGATTACGAGAACCTGTCCGCCGTTACCGGAGACGGCAGAGAGATCGCGCCGCTGTCCGTTGATAAGAATGCGGGAACCGCCGTCTTCGAGATCGACACCACAGGCCTTACCGTAACGATAAGGGATATGTCCGGGAACGAATACCAGCCGGCCTTTTCGCTGACGGAAATTATCGAGGAAGCGGATAACGATGCGATCCATCCGGCGGAATGAGCGGCAGATGAACAGCGCGGAAGCCTTACAGAACGGCTCCCGCGCATCCTTCACTATATCACAGATTCATTCCTCTTGCGTACAACTGATTCATCTCACGGCATTTGTCAATGATCGGGCGGGTAAACTCGCCCTTTTTCATGCGCCATTCCCAGTTGCCGCCCAGCGTGGACGGCGTATTGATGCGGGCCTCCCAGCCAAGTCCCAGGTAATCCTGCAGCGGAATCACAGCCAGCCTGGAAACACTTGCCAGAGCCGCGCGAATAAACATCCAGTGAACGTCATCCCAGTCCGGGTCCGCGACTCCCATATAACGGGCCGCGAAATCCCGATCGCTCTGAGGAATCGTCTCATACCAGCTTCTGACCGTATCGTTATCGTGGGTTCCGGTATAAACTACGCTGTTAGGCGTATAAAAGCAGGGCAGATAATTGCTTTTCTCCCTGGAATCGAAGGCAAACTGCAGCACCTTCATGCCGGGGAACCCGGTCTTTTCCACCATCTCAAGAACCTCGGGCGTCAGAAATCCCAGATCTTCCGCTATGATATTCAATTCGCCCAGCTCATCCTTCATCTTCTTAAACAGGGCGTAGCCCGGACCGTTCTCCCATTTGCCGTTCTCCGCCGTGGCGTCGCCCGCCGGGACGGAATAATATTTCTCAAAGCCCCGGAAATGATCCACGCGCACCACATCGTACAGATCGAAACAGTATTTCATCCGGCGCAGCCACCAGGCATAGCCGGTCTTCTTATGATAACTCCAGCGATACAGCGGATTCCCCCACAGCTGTCCTGTAGCGGAAAACGCGTCCGGCGGAACACCAGCCACCGCCTCCGGCCGGCACCTCTCATCGAACTGGAACAATTCCGGGTGGCTCCAGCTGTCGGAGCTGTCAAACGCCACATAGATCGGAATATCTCCGATAATGCGGATGCCGCGCTCATTGGCGTAATTTTTCAGGGCATGCCACTGCGAAAGGAACATCATCTGCTGAAATTCATAGAAGCGGATCTCGTCCTCCAGTTCTTTACGATAGCGCGCCAGCGCTTCCGGTTTGCGGAGCTTGATGTCCTCGTCCCACTCGCTCCAGCTTTTCTCGCCGAAGGAACGCTTTACCGCCGCGTAAAAGCAATAATCCAGCGTCTCCTCGCAAAGATCCGCGGTCAGCGTCTGATCCGGATCGCCGCCGGCCGCTAGAATCCGTTCCTTCCACCGTTCATAGGCCTTTCTCAGTACCTTAAAGCGGTTGTTGTAAATAGCTTCGTAATTGATATACCTCTCATCGTCTCCGAAATACGCCTCATCGCACTCCTGCTTCGTCAGCAGTCCGTCCGCGATCAGCTGCTCCAGATCGATGAAATATGGATTCCCCGCGAAAGCGGAGAACGCCTGATAGGGCGAATCCCCGTAGCCTGTCGGCCCCAACGGCAGGATCTGCCAGTAGTTCTGACCGGCTTCCCGCAAATCGTCTATAAACTGATACGCTTCTTTTGAAAACGCGCCAATCCCATACTCTGACGGCAGACTGGCGACAGGCAGCAATATTCCACACTCTCTCACGCCCAAACCCTCCCTTTCTTCTGCTTTTTCAGGATATTTACATCATAGCAGAAAAACAGGAAATAAGCAATCAGACTTTTCGCCTGTTTTCGTTCTTCTCTCTCCGATCGCGCCGGACAGCCAAGAGAAGTATCAGCGGGATAAGTATGATCCCAAGCCCTATGACTACCGTAGTCATATGCCGCAGATTTCGGACCCACTGAAAAAATCCCGCCCTTTCCGGCGGCTGCGGCTCATCCGCCGCAGCCGCCGGTACCGGAGACGCGGTCACTTCTACATAGCTCTCCGAAGGTTCTGCCGTTGTCTCCGGTTCGCTTTCCTCCTCTGTTTCTGGCATTTCAAGCTCATAAACTGCCTCATAAGCCATGCCTGGCTGCTCAGGAATAACCGCCCGTCCCCCGTAGACTGCCTCGATATCCGCCACATATTTTTGTCCGGAGGCGGCGGCCTGCCGGTAGATCATGCCGTCCTCCCCGGTCTGCGGCGGGCCGCTCCATTCCACGGAATCGATCCGGTAATATTCTGGATCGACTCCGATCAGCGCAAGAAGCGCCTCTTCATGTCCGGCAAACGGCTGATCCTCTCTTACCTCCACAATTTCATTCCCCAGGACAAAGCTTCCGGAATCATAGCCCCAGACCGTTACCGGGAACACAAAACCGCCTTCCCACCTCCATCCGGAAGTATCGGTTCTCTCTAACGGAAGCGTAACCGGTGCGCTGCGTCCGGTATCTTCGTCCTGAATTACCGTTTCTATCGTCTCCGGTATCGCCGCTGCCTGCTCCACTCCGTCATAACGCACGGACTCGCGCGCGTATTTGGCGATCTCAGGCATCGGATGCGTCGTCAGCTGCCAGGATTTCAGACTGTACTCTTTATCCTGCCACAGATACATATCCGGCAGCGTCCCCTGTCCAGCTGCGGCCAAATCCGGGAAAATGCCGTATCGGACCGTGATTTCCGTATCCGATGTCTCAATGACGGTTTCTTCCGCGCAGACCGTGAGGGCTGTCGCGGCCGCCAGAACAACGGCCGATGCCGGCACAAGCACAATAAACATAAAGCCTTTCCGGCCGTTTTGATTCTTCTGCGGACGCTTCTGCGGGCGCTTAACGCTTATCCGGCCGCTGTCTTCTTCCATCCGTTTCCACAGGATCCGGCATACCGCGGCCGAGCAGATCATCAGAAATAATGCCGTCATGATCGCCTTAAGATTCCCATCGCCGGTCTCCGGCGCCATATAATACGCGAGGCTTCCCAGCGGAACGGCGTCGTCTCCGATCAGCCAGGCCTGATATTCCGCCTCGACCGTGCCTGGAATCCGAACCGGCTTCTCCGGTTTTTCCGGCTGCTCCGGCTTGTGCGGCCGAACCGGAAGCGCTTCGTCCTTCATGACCACTTTATCGATCCTCCCGTCTAAAGACACGGTAAACACGATATCCGCCGCGTAAGCATAGCCGGCCGGCGCCGCTTCTTCGTGAAGCACATATGTCTTTCCGGCCTTAAGCTTTCCAACGATCTCATGCGCTTCCCCGGTTGAGATCCATTCCTCCGCCAGCTCTCCCTGCGGCCGGGCTTCCTGCTGCCCTTCCGACGCTTCGATGTATTCCCTGATCTGCAGCTTTGCTCCCGGAAGCTCCTTTTCCCCTGTGATATCCGTCTTTGTCACCGACACACAGGTCGGCCTGTCCTCCATGACTACCTGTTCCGTGCTTCCGTCCTCCGACACGGTAAATGAAATCTCCGACGCATAGGCATATCCCTCCGGCGGCAGTATCTCACGAAGCTTATACGTCTGCCCCGGTATCAGGACCGCATCGACCAGGTGCGGCTGTTCCTCTGATACCCATTCCTCAATTATTTCTTCGGCTTCATCCAGAAGCTGCAGCACTGCCCCCGGAAGCTCTTTTCCGCCGGTGATATCCTGCTTACTGACCGTCACCCGGCGCCGGCCGTCATAACCGGTGATCGCCGCTACAAAACCATCGTCTCCAATCCCGAACGCCATCCGTCCGCTTTCGAGCCTGCTTCCATCTCCGTAAAATGTGGTTTCCGCCAGTACATAGGTCTTCCGGTTCGAGAAGATTTCTCTCTCCGACGCAGGATCTCCTGCCGTAAACTCAGGCCGTTCCTCCGTCGGCTCATAAGAAATCAGCTCATTGCCAAAAGTCGGTTCTTCCTGCAGCGGGTTCTCCGGTAAGCCTCCCAAAACCGCTTCTTCTCCCGATGCGTTCTCCTGCATACCATCATTTGCTGCGTCTTTTCCCCACATGCTCCCCGGCATACTGCCGGCAGCCGCTTCTCCGTCTGCTTCCCGCAGACTCAAACGAACCCCATCCGGTCTCCGGTCTTCGATCAGACAACCTCCGTCCGTCAGATAAAGCCTTCTCGTCTGCCTGCCCGTTACTTCCGCGGCTCCGTCGCTGTAAAACGTTCTCTCCGTCAGCGTATAAATCTCACCGTCTAGGATCCCGTCCGCGTCCGTA
Organism: uncultured Lachnospiraceae bacterium; assembly: GCA_947588005.1. GTDB lineage: Bacteria > Bacillota > Clostridia > Lachnospirales > Lachnospiraceae > UBA3402. The sequence goes on from CANPYE010000007.1 coordinate 25,385, forward strand.
AGCACATGCCCGTCCCCGGAAGCGATCCACGAAACGACCGGCATTCCGTTTCGGTCCGTCACAGCCACTTCGCTTTTCACCGCGTATCTTCCCCGGATCGTCACGGAATACAGATCATGGAACTGAATGACGCCCGGCTGATTGCCGATCGAACTAATCCGCCTTCCGTCAGACGATATCGTAAATACGACCGGCGGCATTACCTGGTATCCGTCCGGCACGGATATTTCCGCCAGCAGATAGCTTCTCCCCGCGATCAGTCCTTCCAGCACATGCTCTGATTCCGTCTCCGACGTAATCCACCGCTCCACAGGCGTCTCCACGTCGCAGAGATAGCCGCCGTTCTCACCGGTTCCGGTGATCCGATACACCGCCAGCTCCGCGCCGGGGACATATCTTTCACCAAAGTCTTTCTTTTTCACAGCAATCCTGGTCTTCCTGTCAATGATCCGCTGCGCGTATTCCGCTCTCTCGCCCCAGCCAAAGGACACGCCGTCCCTGTCAGGCGCGAACTCAAAGGAATATACCTGCGGATTCACGGCATATCCTTCGGGCGGAAGGATCTCCTTCAGCCGGTAGCAGTACGGTATAATAGTCCCGTCCTCCTGCACTTCTCCCACCGGAAGTCCCGAAAGCGCCGCCGTACCGCCGGAATCGCTGAAACATCTGGTAAATATCGGGTCTGTCAGATCCGGCTGCCTGTAGGCTGCCACTTCAAATACCGCCCCTGTCAGGCTGCTCCCTTCCGGATCCGTCTTCGTCACCGTCACTCTGCCTTCCGCCGGGGCATCGGACACCCTCACGATCCGGATCGGGTCATCCGTATGATATTCGATCTTCACCGGCTGAAAGGTCGTGTAATAATCCGGACTCTTAAGCTCCGTCAGCCAGTAGTCCCCTTCCGGCAGCCGTTTCAGCGTATGAGGCCTTCTGTCGCCTTCCCGGTATCCCTGCGGGATCCTGCCATTAAGCCGGTCCGCTTCCGTATAGACACCGTCCTGGCCGCTGGTCCATTCTGCCGCCAGATATTCCTGCTCCTGTATCAGTCCTCCGTCAGCCGCCGCGCGGTACAGCGCCAGATGGGCTCCGGGAAGCTCCGATTCTCCATCACGAAAGGTCTTGGAAATTATAATCGCCCCTTCCTCATTGCGGATCCGGTACCGCTGGACATCCGCTATATCCTGCACTTGGAGAAGCAGCGGCTCCGCTGCCGCAAAACCGGCCGGCGGCTTCGTCTCGACCGCCACATACGCCGCTCCCGCAGGCAGATAATCCCACCGTCTCATTCCGTCCTCCGTCAGATAGGAAGACGCCCGTTCATTCACTCCCGAAAGAGCATGACAGTCCAGCCGATACTCATATACCCAGTTTCTGCCCAGGCGGCTCTCCCCCTGCCCGTAGGCCGTAACTCGTATCTCCACGCCGTCCTCCGTCTGAAGCGTCATCTGCAGGCTGGTCGGAAATGTACTCGCTTCGCCGCCGTCTGCCGATGCGTCGATCTGCGTATGATTTACATAATGCGCCGTATAATTCTGCCCGTTGTATTCCCAGGACACAGTCCTGAGCTTTGTTCCGTAACGGCCAAACTGCGCTTCGAACTCCCGGGTAAAACCTGCGTATCTTTCTCCGTCGTCACTGGTGAAATGATCCACCTCCTTCTGCGGATCATACACCGGCCATCCGTTCGCGTCGTACATGACCTGTCCCTCTGCGTCCGTAACCGCTTCATAGAGCGTAAATTCCGCGCCGTTTACCAGCTTGCGCGCTGAGCCGTCCCCGGTGTATTTCTCGATCTCCACCTTTGTATGGTCGTTATACAGAGCATATATCTGCACCCGGCCGGTCTCATGAACCGTAATTTCCATCGCGGGAGCGCTGACCATGCCGGGCGGCGTCTCCGTCTCCTCCAGCAAATACTCGCCCGCGGGAACTCCTTCCAGATACACCGGCTCCGTTCCGGTAAGCCATGAAGCGGTCAATATTTCCTCCGCCCCCACGCGGCTGTTTGTAGAATGAAATGCAAACGGCTGATTGCCGGTTTTCTGAAGATAGCTTCCGGCCGGATAGCGGTTCAGATCGGACGTATATACTCTGGACGCCTCAAAAAGAGCCAGGCGAGCGCCGGATACCTGCGTCTGACCAAAGGAGCCTTTTCCTTCTGTAACAGTTCCCAGAACCGTCGGATTCCCGGACGCATCCGTCTGAAGCATGTCCAGAACCTCGTACGTATAATCTGCTGTTCCGTCTGCCTTGCTGATCAGAAGCTTTGTCGTCCTGTCCGTCATTTCGGTCTTCTGAACCTCTGCCGTCTCCCTAATGACCACGCCGGTTGGAAGCCCTTTCAGATACCCTTCCGGGGCCGCCAGTTCTTCCATGATATAAGTCCCCGCCGGAATCCGGCGCAGCAGATCTGCTTGTCCTTCCGTCATATTGCCGGAGAACGGATCATCCGGTGTGCTTTCCCCGGTGACCCAGGTATTCTCCAAAATATAACTCTCTCCGGCCCTGTGAAGAATCACTTCGGCGCTTCCGGACGCGCTCTTCCCGGTTTCGCGGCCCGCGGACGTATTTCCGCCGGCCGCATCACCGCCGGCCCTGTCGTCCTGCATTACATAAGACGCCTTATCGTAAGCCCCTGTCAGATCTGATCCCTTCTCCCGCACCGGCCTGCCGTTCCGGTCGTAAAGCGGGGTATCCGTTTCATAGCTTTCACCGCTATAGCGATAATACCGGACCAGACCATGCTCATCGTAAACAGGCTCCATCAACTTATCAAAGTCCCCGTTATTATTGGTCAGGACCGGTTCACCGTTTAAATTATGACCGGATCGGTTCTGCGTAAGCGTCGTCATCCTGTGGCTCTGTCCGCCGTCGTCCGATTCCCAGGTTCCTGTCAGATATTCCGTATCCGCTGTTTCCCCAAGCGTGGCGATCCTCGATGTCGTGATCTTTTCCTGCGACAGCAGATGACCGTCGCTGTCCCGGGTAATATGAACCGGCCAGACGAGCACCCGGACATCCGCTTTATCCGCACCGCCGCCCGCAGCAGCATTGCTGCCGTCACCGCTTCCATCATTCTCATCCGCCAGCACGTATGCCATCCCGGTATACGGATCCACGAAACTGTCTCTGTTTCCGTCCGCGTCCAGATGATACAGCGTCACGCCTTCGCTCATCCGGACTGATCCTCCGGCCTGTTTCACCGGGCGGGCGAACTCCCCTTCAAATACTTTATCAGCGGCTGAGTAGGATATTTTCCGAAAATCCCCTCCGGCCAGCTCAAAGACCGCCGTCCTGCTCCTGAACGCGAAGATCGACTGACTTCCGTCTGTCGCCGGGCTCAGCTCCTTATCTTCCTCCAGCTGGTTCACCTCAAGCCAGTTATGGTCCCTGTCGTAAGCGTAAAGCACCTTTTGTCCAGCCACATTTTCTGTGCGGAACAATTCCAGTCCGCCCAGATCATAGAAAAGAATATCCGTATCCCCGCGTTCCACTCTGTCCGCTTTCCATACGTCCTGTGTCGTTCCGTCTGAATCGCTTCCCGTATTCACAAACTCCGTCCGTGAACCGGCGTATCCCTTTCCGATATACATTCGTTCCACATTGCCGCTTGCGCCGCGTTTCACCAGAAGGCCTTCATACGCCAGATCTTCTCCGTCCCCGGAAGGCGTCAGCTCCAGCCCTTCATAAAGGGTCATCAGGGCCCCTGTCACATATCCGTTTGCGTCGTCGGCCGTCTCAAGAGCCTGCGTAACATACCCATATCCAGCAAACAATCCGCCATGGTACACGATCCGGACATCCATTCCCGATGCCTTAAGCGCCATCAGATATTCCAGCGTCCCTTTTCGCCAGGCATAGCCCATATAGACGCCGTCCTTAAAAGCGTATTCATACTCCGCCCTGCCGCCGATCTCCGCCAGACTTCCGTCCACACGCCCGCTGAGCTTGTACGTCACCGTCTGCAGCTGTGAGCCGCCGACTTTCGCCCCTGCCTCCTTGCGCTTTTCCACCAGCAGTCCGGATGGAGCGTTCTCCACATAAATTCTTGCCGCGTTCCCTGCATCTTCCCGTCCTTCCGCATGTGATTCATACACCGTCGCCGCCACACGATTGTCCGCACTGCCTCTCTGATAATATGTAACTGTGTCGCTGTATACCTCGATCGCGACCGGACGGCTCCTTACATACCCGGCAGGCGCCTTCACCTCCGTCAGTACATACACTCCGGCCGCCAGGGGCTCCGGCGTCTCAAGCCAGCCTGCGTTCTGCTGTCCGTATCCGCCGTCAAAATCCTCTCCGGCGCCCTCAAGCATACCGTCCGCGGCTGTCGTATAAGATCGGAATTGCCCTACCCGCGCTCCGCCTGCGTCCGTCTGGAACACCCGCGCTTTTTCATCGCAGACCGGCGTTCCTTCCGAAACCACACCTCGATACAGAGCGCCGCGCCACGGGCGAATATCGGAAGCCATCATGCTTTCCAAAAATTCCCTGCTCCCGTAAATCGTCGTGTCCGCATCATAAAAAAGCATTCTTCCCTCTCCGTCCGGCGACTCGTCTCTCGCCGCCGCATAGATATTGAAAACAGCGTCGTCATGGAGCAGATTCTCGCCGGTTTCCGAGTCCAGCTTTTCAATGCGCAGCTTCGCCGTATAGGGCGTGTTGACAAACCGCACGCGGGCATACGAACCGTCCCCTGCAATGTTCCTGCCGGAACTGTCTCCCGTACCGCTATGCTCCGTACTGCTTCGCGGCCCATCATATCCCGAAGCGCTGCCTCCATCTGCACCGGATAACGTCTCATCATCCGCCGCATCTGCCAGGCTCCGCGGCACCAGCATCGGGCTGTACAGCCCTTCATAAGCCGTTTTCACGCCGCGCATCGCCCTTACATGATCGAGGAAATAATACCCTTCCGGATTTTCCTCCGTCGCCGGTCCTCCGCTGAACCGCACTCCGTCCGCAATTGCTGCATCCTCCGTTACGGAACTGTAGCGATAGACCTGACCGACCGCCTCATATCCCGGCTTTCCTTCCGCCAGATAATACGTCACCGTTTTCGCCCGGTCGTCCGCGTCATTATAATAATTCAGATACGGTTTCCACACGTCCTGCGTCAGAGCAAAATAGTCCCCCTCGCCAGCCGTCTTCACGCCATTCGTAAGCAGTCCGATATCCAGGCCATACCTGTAGATCTCAAAATCGCCGCTGTGATTATGCGCTTCCGTCACATAAGCCTTAGCCGAACCGTCAGCCGCCTCGTATACCTCCTCTCCGAACCGGATGCCGTATCGATCCTGCATATCTTCCATGGACATCCCGCTGTCGTAGAGATACTCTGCGCTCATTGTATCTTCCGAATCTTCGGCCTCTGTCTGCATATACACCGACGGTACGACCACCTCTTTCGGGCTGTCGATCCGGTAATGCCGGTTTTTAAAGTCCTTAAGCTTTGCGTAATGAGGCTGCACTTCCGCTACTACATAAGTTCCATAAGGAAGTCCGGCGGAAATTCCATAATAGCAGCCTTCCGCGGTCTCATCGGCATTCACGGTAGAAGGATCCACGTCCGGTCCCCCGCCCGCCGCTCCGTCCCAGGAAACCGCGTAGATCTCGTCCAGGTCGTACGCGAAAAACGGTTTCAGATAATCCTCTGCTTTCCGGATCGCCCGCCGCAGCGCCTCATCGTAAAACTGATCGCCGTAAGCGGTCTTTTCATCCGGATCCATCCTCGCTGCCTCTCCGTCCAGATACCAGTCGATAGCAAACTGACGGACCATATCGGACGCTTCCGTATTTTTCTCCGCCGCGCCGCTCCGGTTGACCGCGTTCCCGAGAGGTCTGAAAGAAGTACTTTTCTTTGCCGCGTCATCCCACAGATCATAATTGGCGACCGTCAGAGCGTCGAAGAACTTGTCATAATTGAACACCCGCACCGTCCGGACGCCGTCTCCGTCCGTGAACTGCTTCTCCACCGTCTCAAGAACGGCCGTATAGCCTTTCTGTGGTTCATCTTCTCCTTCCGGATACAGCACTTCATTCGCCGTTACCGCCTCTTGGGTCTGTTTATAAAGAATCTCCGTTTTTCTCGGAACCTTCGTGAAAACAGCAGGAACCAAGGCCGGGTACGCCTGCTTCGCCTCCGCTATATCGATCTCGCGGCCGTGACGGTCCAGCCATACGATCTTCCCTTCCTCATCCCTGTATATCCGCTCCAGATTGCTCTTTAGATACGCCTTAAACCGGAAATTAGGAACCTGCTCCTGTCCGGATGCATCCCCGGACACGACGCCGGGCGCAGTATCCGCCGGATTGCTTTTTTCCTGTACCGTCTTAATAACCTTCACTCTCTGAGCGATAATATTCTCCCGCATGTCCACAGGCTTCAGCCGGCTCCCGGAACCGGGACTGCCCGCACCGTCCTGCACAGGCGAGATCTGTCCCGGATAGACCAGCTCCGCAAGCCCCTCCGGTTCATCTCCGCGGACGCACGCGAACGCGCTCGCACCGGCCCCGGCGATATCCGTCAGGTAATCATTGTAAAACATCTCTTTTCCGTTCTCATCACAGGTCGTATACGGCGCAACAGCGCGAAACGTCATTGTCACCGGGCCTTCCCCGCTGCTCCAGTCCACGGTATTCTCAACATGAATCCGGTAGCTTTTGCTGGTCGCATCATAGACAGCCTCAAGCGGCGTAAGGGCATAATCGCTCGTCGTGACCGCTGCGGTCTCCCGGATATATTCTTCCCTGTAAACGGGAATGGGTTTGCCCCTGCCGTCCAGCCGGAGATCGCCTTCCTTATAGCGCTCATACAGCGGCGGATATTCTGTCTCCAGATACTCCTCCATCGCCGCCCCAAGCGGAATCTCTCCTTCCTTCTGTTTCAGGGAAACCACTGCGGCGTAGCCGTTTTTCAGTGTAAAGCTTGCGGCCGGAAACGGCACATACATATGTCTCTCGCCCGTTTCGGTCCGCACCTGCACCCTCACATAGAGCGTACCCGTCGCCGCCTCATAGACCGCGCTGCCTCTCGGATAATCGTGCAGCAGCATCGCCTTCCGGCTTCCCCCTTCCTCCCAGATCTGCGCGATCCGCGCGCTGCTCCAGAAGGAATGCGTTTCAAACCATCCCAGCAGCTCCTTCACCAGTTCCTGATTTGTCCGTCCCTTAAGCGGCAGCACGGTCCACGGCGCTTTTTCCATCCTGTCCTGCGCCGGCACGGTATATCCCAGCTGCTTTAATATCGCGTTCGTCTCCTCGCAGATATAAGCATTGTCTGCCGCCCCGGCGTCCGCCCATTTCGCGGGATCAACCGTGATCCTGTATTCTCCGCCCGGGTAATAAGAGAGCCTCTGCGTCACAAAATAAGTTCTTATCACCGGATTTTCCGTATCATAGAGAATCTCACCGTGTTCATCCCTCTGCGGAATGTAGCTTCCGGTCTCATCCAGACGATATTCCCCGGCTTTGGCGCGCTCAAACTCCCCGGTCGGAACCATTTCCACGCCGGTAACAATTTCCTCCTCCTCGGATGTCTCCGTCATACGCGACCGATAGAACGCAGAACCTTCCGGGAATCCGCTCACCAGAATATCGAATCCCTCCGAGGTATTTTCGCACGTCACATCGAATTCCAGCCACGAGCCGTCGTGCATATCGATCGGATGGCTCATGGCCGAGGTCACCGCAGCGTATCCCTGAATCTGAATTTCTTCCGCTGCCGGATCCACCGTCAGCTCATATCCCTCCGATCTGGCGATTTCCTTTACCAGATAACGTCCGGCGATCAGGGGCCGCCCGACCCAGGAATGCGGCGTATCTCCTTCCTCCGTATATGCCATAAATGATGCGTCTCCGTTCTTGTCCGTGGCGGCGACTGCTGTAAGCTCCCCTGCCCGGTAGACCACGCCGGTCTTTCCGTCCGGATGAACGATGTCTTCAGCCGCGTACAGGCCGTAGACCGCCCCTTCCAGCGTGGCGTCGCCCTGAGTATCTCCATAGCTGTCATAACCGCTGTGCTCACCGGCCGCCAGATCCATGTCCCTCTTATTGATATGAAGCTCCCCCTCCGTCCGATGATTCTTCACTGTTACGGAATATTTCGGCGTTGCATCGTAGGGAAGCGGTATCACCCCCTCAACATCGTCCTCTATGGGCTCCGGAAGCTCCGGCTCGCCCATGGGAGCATCCGCGGGTGGCTCCTCCAGACTCCGCAGCTTCCGGCTGCCTGCGAATTGATACCGCAGCTGCGCCCTGCAGTCCGATGCAGAAGCCGTCCCCGCCGCTGCCACCACCGCTTCCGAAGGAGTCGCCGCATCTCCCCGGGCAGAAACGATCGTCTCCGAAGGAGTTGCCATGGATGATACCGGCAGAAGTATCTCTGTCCCGGGAAGCAGTTCCGTCGCCGGCGACTCGCATGTGCCGCCGCCCCGCAGTCGTTCCTCATCCTGTATCTCTGCATCGCCCTGCATCCGCTCCTCATCCGGCATCTCTATACCACCCAGCCGCTCCTCATCCTGTGCCTCTGCGCCGCCCGTCCGCTCTACGGCCTGCGCTCCGCCGCTGCCGTACCGTACTCCTTCAGTCTCAGCCTCTCCGCCGGTCAGCCCGGTATCCCCCACGTTTTCATTGACGACCACACGATCCGAATACTCCCCCTCAACCGCAGATACCTCTCCGCCAGCCTCAAGCGATTCCACCCGAAATACCGGTACCGGCTGATCGTCCCCATGCTGTCCGTGCCTGACATACCCGTATCTAGCCTGCGTTTCCTGAAACGCATACCTGTACCCCAATCCGATAAACTCTTTATACGCTGCGTCCCGGTCGGCCAGCATCGCCTCTTTCGCCGCTCCCGGCGTTTCATCGTGAAAATGATTCCCTTTATTATATTCGGCGCACTGATCGACCAGCGCCTGCCACTGCTGCTCCGCTGACGCTTCCTGCTCCTTTACCGCCCCCAGCTTTTCTTCATATCCCTCATCCTCTGGGTTCAGATCCGGAAACATTTCCTCTGCTGTAAAGCTCTCCGGCTTCGGATGACCGCCGCAGTAGGTCTTCGCGTACTCATAGTTTTTTACATCCTTGTGGATAAAGTGCCCTTCCGCATCCGTCGCTTCTTCACCGCATACCCGGTAATTCTCCCATACCGCCGGCCTCGGCGTCATACTGCCAACGTCAAGCCCTTTTCCGCTCCTTCCGATGTCAAATCCCTCTCCGGTTCCGCCAACTGCAAGTCCCTCCCCGGTCCTTCCGGCGTCAAGCGCTTCCAGGACACGGAAGCGCGCCCCGGCCAGCGGCTGCCCCGTTTCCGCGCAAAGTTTCTCAAGGCCTACCTGATAATGAGCCGTAAATGTCTCATGATGTTCATAGATCACAACCTGCGGTTCCTCTCCGGACGTTTCCGGCATTACTCCTTCGCCCGACAGACAAATATAAAACTTCGGCGCGGAGACACCTGCGCTGATCATTGCCTGGGTCTGTGCGGGATCCGTCTTCGGCACATAAATATTCATTGTTTCTGTATTATGCGCCCACTCAGAAAGACTGTCCGGAACCGGCGTCGAAACAAGTGTTTTCGGAACCTGACTGCCGGTATAAGTAAAAACGAGCTTTCCGTCCGATACCTGGCGGGACCACCCTTCTGCATTATCGCCGAACTGCCATTCGCAGGCCGCCAGCTGCGGAACCGATGAAAGATCCAGCTCCAGATTCCAGGCCCCATCCGTCTTCTCCAGGGCCTGCGCCTTTTTCTCTGCCCTCCGCCCGGATGTTTCCAGCCAGACAGGCATCCCCGCCTGAGAGTCTGTACGGTCGATAAAGGCACGCAGTGACTTCCAGCGTTCGATCGTCCCCGGAACATGACGGTTCACGATCTCCTCAAGCGCCTCCGCGCTCTCCCAGCCTCCATTCATAACAGCCCAGACAGCCGCCTGGACAGCGGCGTAGGTCGCGTTATCCGCCCGTATCGAACCGTGGCGGTCATACCAGCTGCAGATATCCGCCAGCAGTTCATAATCCCCGGTGCTTCGGATATACGGAATATCCGCATCTTCCACCGTGGTGGGAATCACCGAGGAAATCACGCCGGAGCCCATACGTTTCCCCGGCGAGATACAGAAGGTCATCTGGTGGCCGTCCGTCCACCGATACAGATAATTCCTGCTGTGCCCAAACAGCTGCTCCGCTCCCCCGCGCCAGATATTTTTTCCGGAAAAGCCGGCCGCGCGGCTGTCTATCGATGTCACATCAAAAAATGGCAGGACAGCCGCGAAGAAGCAGACAAAAGCCAGAAGACCTGCCCGGATCCGCTTCCGCCGGTTACGGATATTTTTAATTTCCATTCAATCCCTCCTCACGAAACCGGCTGCCGCACCTGCGGCACTCCGCCGACTGTCCACACGCCGTTTCCGTCTACCTGCCATCCGTCAGGCGTCGTCGCGCCGCAGAGCATCGCTCCCCTCGTTCCGTCCGACTGCTCCTTGAAATAATAGCACCGCTCCAATCCGTCCGTTCCGCGGATCCATCTCCAGCCGGTCGCCATATATCCGTCCGCATCAAAATAAAACCAGTCCGCACTCGCCTGTCCTTTCTCCGGGTCCGCGTACGAATTGACAATATACGCCCACTGGCTGCGGAAAACCTGCTGTCCGCTTGTAAACGTCCATCTGCCGTCCGCTTCCTGCTGCCAGACGCCTGTCACCGCTGCCGTCCCCTGATTTCCCAGCGGTCCCGCCGCTCCCGGGACCGGCAGATCCGGAAATACGACGACTGAGCCGCCGCTCCCTCTGCCGCCCGATGATCCGGACGAGCTTCCGCCTGAACTTACGTATCCGCCGCTATAACTGCCGTAAACAGTCTCGTCCTCCGTTTCAAACCGTACTGTGACCCGGCACCTGGCCGATACGATCCCATGGGTCTGGTCTTCAGATACAGCCGTGACCGTTTCCGTGTACTCCGCCTTCCCCTCCAGGCGAACCGATGGGTCTTCCTTCCTTTTCTGATTATCCGCATTGATCACATTCTGAATCCAAGCCGGATTCGCCTTTCCTTCCGGGTCAAAGCGGACCGTCACCGCGCATTCGGAAGCATTGACGCCCTGCGGAGCCAGCACAATGACCGTACCCCCGTCATGATCGCTCCAGCTTACATTTTTATAAAACGGCTGTTCCGGCTGAAACGCCGCGGCCAGCACAATGGGCTCGGAACAGGTAATCGTCTCGGTCGGATCGCTGCGCGAACCGGTCAGTCTGCGCTTCACCGTCAGCACGATATCGCTTTTATTTAACTGCAGTCCTTCCACCCTTCTGGTCGTATGATCCAGAATCTGGAAACGTACCGTCACCTTGCAGTTGCCGTACACAGCCATATGGTCCGCCGAACTGACAGGGTTGGAAGACGCTGTCACTACGGCGTGTTTCTCATAAATCACCGGCGCGATCGCCTCCAGATATCCGCCGTCTGCCTGAGCCTTGACCTGTTCCGCAAGTGTTTTCCGGATAAACACGCTGTTCAGGTTCGGCATGATCTGCGCGTCTTTTTCCGTATAGCCCCCGGCGGCAATCAGACTGATCAAATCCCCGTCGTCCACCGACCAGAGTACCGTACGGTCCGCCGTGTCCCCGGCGGTATTATGCTCGCTGTGAATGCGAACCGGCTGCGCCTGAACCGATGTATCCTGCGTGCCGTCGATGTATCTGGCAATCAGCGTTCCGTTGGCGTCATGAACCTCTGTCACCGTGTCCGGCGCTTTCCGGTCACCGATCCGCGTCTGGGTCACCGTGATCGCCGTTTCCGCGGGAGTCATGATAAGCTCTGTCGTCACCTTCACATATTCCACATTGATCTGCGTATCCCGCTCCGGCATTGTAAACGCATAGCTTCCTCCGTTTACATATGTCATGGGAACCTGCCGTCCCACGGCGTTGATATAGACCGGCGGTTTCACGCCTCCCTGCTCGGATGTATCCGTCACCATCTGATAACGGTTCCCGTCCCTGTTGTTGGGAGCGGTCGTCACTGCCACCGTTACGCCAGCCGCTACCGCCGCCGGATGATTCTTGTCGATCGGCCGGTAATAAGACAGCTTGCCCTCCGGCATGGCCGTAAATGACGCCACATCCGTGTCATACGTGCCGCTGGCGTTCTTTGCGTCGATCCGCGGCACCGACAGAAGATAGCCCTTTACCGGCTGTCCCTGCTGCCCCGGCGCGAAATGATCCACCCGGAAATTCAGTCCTTCCCCGGCCCCCTGCGCGGTAAACTCATTCTGCAGTTTTCCGGTAACGATAAATTCCACGCCGTTCTCCAACTCCTGATAAAAATACTCCTCCGGACTCTTTTCCGTATTTCCGGACAGGATGCGGACCGTCCTCTGGTTATCCATCCAGTATCCCACATGCGCGGACCAGGAAAATGTATTATCCTCCGCCATCCCGGAGCCTACCGCCTGTTTCGCCTCCGACGCGGTATCCGCGAACAGATAGGAGAGATTATCCCCCGGAGCCGTACCGTAGCTGAACGGATTGCTCAGATCCCTTGTCCCGATAAAAGTCCCCCTGCGGGTGGCGGAACCCATGCCGGTGGATGCGGTCTCCCCAGCGAATCTTGCCAGAATCAGGTCGCCGCTAATATACTCCCCCACAATGCCGCCGACAGCACGGCTCTTGTGGCCTCCGATCAGTCCGTTGACATAGGAGTTATAAATCCGTGCATCCTCCATGCGGCCGGCGATGCCACCTACATACCCGGCTCCCTGAATATGGATGGAATTCACGCTTCCCGTTTCTACCACGCAGTCCACCAGATCCGCATCTTTTATATCGCCAGCGATTCCTCCCACGCAGCCATCCGTCTGATCCGTAATAACAGAAATGCTTTTCGCCGTACAGTTCTCGACCGTCACCCGTCCGCCGGATCCGTCCGCGACCGCCGCGATGCCTCCCGCACAGCCCATCTCTCCGTTCTCCGCGGACACATATCCGGATACTGTCACATCCCGGATCACGGCCCCGCCGCGAATCTCAGCCGCCAAGACTGCCGCGTGGTCCGTGCCGCAGACATCGCCGGCCTGAACCTTCAGATTCACCACGCTTCCTCCGTCGATCACGCCGAACAATCCCGCATAATCCAGCGGCATCCCATCCCTCGCGATATTCAGATTTTTCACCGTGTGCCCACAGCCGTTAAAATGTCCGCTGAACGGATGCGTCACCTCTCCGGCAATTTCCATATTGTTCTGGTACCATCCGATCGGATTCCAGTTCCCGCCGTTCACACTCAGGTCCCCCAGATCAATGTCCTGAGCCAGCTCGAAATATTCTCCGGCAAAGCTCTCTCCCCCGGCTACCGCCCTCGATAAGCCCATCAGATGGGCAAGCGAAGCGATCCGGTATGGCCGTTCCTCCGTTCCGTCTCCCGAAAAATCCACGTCCCCGTCCCAGTCCTGCCATATATCCGGAAGCGCTATCCTGCGCAGCGCCGAGGAAAGCGTGGCGATCCGAACTTCCTCGCGTAAAGCCGCGGAGCCCGCCGTCGCCGCCGGAATATCTGTCCACGCCGGCGCCTCCCGTTCATTCGTTTCTTTACGAAGAATGTCTGTGCCGGAGAGACCCCCGCTCTCCTTACTGTATCCATCCATGCCGGAGAGACCCCCGCTCTCCTTACTATATCCATCCATGCCGTAAGCCGGCAGCACCTCTGCCTGCATCAATATCCCCTGCAGGACAATCGCTGCCGTCATCACCACGGACGCCGCGCGGCGCTTCATAGACCTTTTCTTCAGCTTCGGCTTCTTCGCCGGTTCCCTTTTCATTTCCTCCAGGACAGTCTCCGCCTGGGCGGCCGCTCTGGCCCTCCGATTTCCTTTTCTTTCCATAAATATCTTCTCCTTTTTCATATTCATACCATATTCACTTTTCCGCCGGGCGCAGATGCCGGACGCATCGCTGCCCTTATTTCTTTCTTCACGGCGCAGATGCCGGACGCATTCCCTTCTTTCTTCCGGACATGTCGCTTCCCGCAGCTCCTTCTGCCCGGCGCATACGCTGTCCGCGCGTCGCTTCCCGCGTTTTCTTCCCAGCGCGGACTCTGCCCGCGGTCCTCAGTCTCTCTGCCTGAGTACAAACGCCGGACGTATCCCGATCGGGCTGGTTACCGCCAGCTCCGCGTCTGCCTCTCTTTCTGCTGCTGCCTCTGCATCCGCGTCCGCTCCTCCTTTCGCAGCCGTCTTTTCTTCTTCAGACGCTTCTTCTCCCATATTTGGTCTGACTGCCTGCGGATGGATATTTCCATTTACAAGATCAACCACATAGACGCACCCTGTATCTTCGCCGCCGTCCCCCATGGGCGTGCGGAGCCAGTAACCGCTTCCGAAGCTTCCCGCATTCGCCGCCGTTTCTTCTTCATCGCAGCCGTCCACATTCCACAGGTACTCTCTGTATTTCAGCGCCTCGTCCACCGACAGGATGAAATACCGGTCCGTCAGGATCTGACTGCCCAGCCGGTAAAACCGCAGATCCGACTGTGCAGACCGGCCAAAGCTTCCCGGCGCGGTACGCCCCATACAGCCGGTCTCCACTCCCACGCTCGCCGCCGGGAAAATCTCCGCGTCCGCCGCCTGCGCCGCCAGCCAGCCGCGAATCTTCGAATCCGCGTATTCGGAGCTTTCTCCGAAATTCACCACCGGTCCGGGATAATAGACATAACCACGGCTTCCATCTTTCAGCCTTTCATAGACATACTTCGAGCCGGTATCTGCCGGGATGACCGACTCGCACAGAAACAGCGCCAGCCTTTGCCCCTGCTGCGTATTTCCTTCGCCGTAATTCGGATCGATGCACCGGAAGCGGTAGCCGATGCCGTCAAGCGTCCGGACCACCACGTCTCCGGTATCCCAATGATGCAGCGCTGGAATCGTTTCGTCTTTCCACAACGCCGCTCCCTCGCCGGCCTCCGAATCCCCGGCCATTCCGGCCATTCCTTCCGCCATTTCCCGCACCGCGAACCGGACGGCATAATACGTATCTCCGCGCCATGAAACCGTTTCTTCCGGCGTGCAGGAGTATTCCAGGCCGCGTCCGAATATCACCGGCAGGACGCTTCCTTCCGGCACATAATTCCTTCCGATTACGTAGAAGACCCGATCCGCGCCGTCTCCCTTCATGCACTGTCCGGCGATCGTGAGCAGGCGCAGATCATTTTCCGATCTGTCTTCCGCCAGAAACCGGCTGTCCGGTATCATGGAAGGGTCCTCGCCGGTAATCACAGCTTCGCTGCGCTTTGCTTTCTCCCAAAGCCGCCCGACCGCGGACGCCTCCGTTTTTGTGCCTGCGCCTTGATTCGTTTCCCCTGTTCCGTACACCGCGAAACAAGCCCCTATCGCCATACAGGCGGCAAGCCCGCCCAGAATGGCTATTTTTCGCATACTTCCCCCCATAAACAGCTCCTTCCCTGTCTTTCCGCCCTGAAAATGGACGCACTAATACACCCTTATCATTTTCTAAACTGACATTTGAAGACAGATCACCCCCCAGCTTTTCCGCACTGTTCTTTGACAATACGCTGTGAAACTATGGTGAAACACCAATCAGGAATTTAGAAATTCCAGAAATCCGGCTTCGGTGATTCCTCTGCCAAGATTTGTATTTACAGTATAAGCCATCCGGCTGTCCTGGTCAATACCATTTTTAAAGTCTTAATATTCTTGCTTGTCTGACAGTTCATCCCCGCAAAAAGAAAAGAGCGGTACTCTCGTACCGCTACCTTTTCGTATCGCCGCCGTTTCCATTTTCCCCTCCCGGCATATGTACGACCACCTGCCTGTAGGGAATCACGACTCCGGCTTCGTCAAACGCGTACTTTACATCCTCGGTCAGCTTCCATTTGGCGCTCCAGTAATTTTCCTTCGCAATCCAGCCTCTGCCCACCAGCGTGATTCCGCTTTCTCCGAGGCTGTCCACGAATACCACGACTTCCTCCTCATGAATGATATCCGGATGCTCGTCAAACAGCCGCCGCAGAATATCCTTGGCCGTTCGAATATCCGATTCATAAGAAATATCCACACGGATTTCCAGGCGTCTCCTTGGCTCCGCGGTCACATTGATGAGATTGGCATTTGACAATGCACCGTTCGGCAGAATCATCTGCCGGTTATCCACCGTATTCAGCGTGGTATAGAACAGGCTTGTGGACAATACAGTCCCCTCCGCCGTGCCGCAGACGATATAGTCTCCCGGCCTGAACGGTTTCAGGATCAGAATGATCACGCCTCCGGCGAAATTGGCCAGGAAATCCTGAAGGGAAAGGCTGACCGCCAGTCCAGCCGAGCCAAGTATCGCGATAATAGACGCGGAACTGACTCCGACCCGTTCCAGCGCCATGAAACCGGCCACTCCGCAGACCAGAACATAGATAACCGAAGTGAGAAACGCCCGCAGCGACGCGTCCATATGAAGCTTCTCAAACGTCTTATTCAGCGTCTTTCTCAGAAGCTTGGCAATCTGAACGCCGATAATGACGATCAGAACAGCATTCACAACATTGAAGGCTATGGTTTTCAGCGCCGGCGCCGCGCTCTTGGCCGCACTCTGTGCCGTCTTCGCGATCGTCCCCGCCGCCGCCTGATAGGTTCTGGAAATAGCGCTCGGTTTCTTCTTCTCCGGCGTGGAACTGGCGGGAGTGCTGACAATGTATTCCGTCTCCGGCTCCGCGTCGAAAACAAACTGTACTTCGCCATCCTCGCCGATCACATAGCTGTCTGTTGTCTCGCCTTCAGCGGTTTCGATTTCTTCAGAAATAATACCCAGCGGGCCTAACGGACCAAGCGGACCGTTCACGCCCGGCGCGTCCCCCGAACCGGCCGCGTCTCCCGATCCGGCGCCGCCTGCTGCTTCCGTCGAACCGGTATACCATGACAGCCCGGCAGTTTCCTCCTGACCCGTGCTGTCCGGACCCGCAGCGGTTTCTTCTGTTCCGGCACCGTTCGACGCCCCGGCGGTTTCTTCCGTTCCGGCAGAGTCCGATGCTCCGGCGGTTTCTTCTGCGCCTGCATTGCCTGACGCTCCGGCGCTTTCTTCTGCGCCCGTGCTGCCTGAGCCCGCAGCGTTTTCTTCCGTCCCGGCACCGTTCGACGCCTCGGCGTTTTCTTCCGTTCCCGAATTGCCTGACGATCCGGTGGTTTCTTCTGCGCCCGCACTGCCGCCCGACGATCCGGTGGTTTCTTCTGCGCCTGCACTGCCGCCCGACGATCCCGCGCTTTCTTCTGCGCCTGCATTGCCTGATGCCACGGCACTTTCTGCTGCGCCCGAATTACCTGAAGCGCCCGCGCTTTCTTCCGTCCCTGAATTGCCCGACGATCCCGCGCTTTCTTCCGTTCCCGTGCTGTTCGGCGCCCCGGCAGTCGCTTCCGTTCCTTCCGTTTCGCTCTCGCTTGCGACGCTTGTCAAAATCTCCTCCTGATTCTCAATCATTTCCCGCTATCTCCTGTCTTCCCGGCTCCGCCCGCTCTGTCAGGCAGCGTCCGCGGCTGCCCTTCGTTTAGGATACAGTTAAAAATCTGAACGCCCATCGGGGCAATTCGAACCGCAATGGACTCCTCCCGCCCGTCGCACTCAATCGAACGGCTGGCGACTGCCCGCGGATTGCACATCCCGTTTCCGCCGTACTCTGCCGCGCTGCTGTTAAAGATCTCTTTGTACTTCCCATGGAACGGCACTCCGATCCGGCGCTTTTCATGAGCTACCGGAGCGAAATTGCAGACTACGAGAAGCGTCTCCTTTGGAGCTGCGGCCCGGCGCAGATATACCAGGATATTCTCCTGCCCGCTCAGGCAGTCGATCCACTCGAAGCCCTCCAGCTGGTCGTCCAGCATGTAAAGCGCCGGATGCGATCTGTAGAAATGCAGCAGCGCCCTGACGTACTGGCGGAACTGCTGCCGGAGGAGGCGCTGTTCATTCGCAGTCTTTTCCGCCGCAGCCTGCTCTGTTCCTGTGGCCTTCTCTGTCTCAGCCTGCTCTGCTCCCACCGTTTCTGTCTCCGCGTTTTGTTCTGTCCCTGTGGCCTTCTCTGTCTCAGCCTGCTCTGCTCCCACCGTTTCTGTCTCCGCGTTTTGTTCTGTCCCTGCGGCCTTCTCTGGCTTAGCCTGTCCTGCTCCCACCGTTTCTGTCTCCGCGTTTTGCTCTGTCCCTTCTGCCTTCTCCGCCGCAGCCGGCTCTGCCTTCCCGGTCTCCGCCGCAGCCAGTCCTGCTCCCGCGGCTTCTGTCTTCTCTCCCGCAGCCGCGTCTTCCGCATCCGGCACATCCCACGGCAGGCTCACATTCTCGTCCCATTCTTCCGTCATGCCCATATCCTGGCCCATAAACAGCAGCTTCCTGCCGGGATGGGTCATCCAGTAACCATAGGCCGCCCGCAGATTGGCAAGCTTCGCTTCCAGCGTCCCGCCCGGCATCTTCGAAACCATAGAACCGCGGCCATGCCCCATTTCATTATGCGGGAACGCCAGTATAAATTCTTCACTGTAGGCGTACAGCATACTGAAAGTCAGTTCCCCGTACCGCTGATGCCTGAAATACGGATCATACCGCATATAGCTGAGAAGTCCATCCAGCCAGCCGCTGTTCCATTTGTAATCGAATCCCAGCGCCTCGTCCGCGCCGCCGGTCACCTGCGGCCAGGCCGTAGATTCCTCGGCGATCAGTATCGCGCCGTCCTCCCTCTTATGAAAGCAGTCCGCAAGACGTTTCAGGAAATCCACCGCGTCCAGATTCTCATTGCCACCGTAAATGTTCGGGATCCATTGACCGGGCGCCTTACCGTAATCCAGGTAAAGCATAGCCGACACCGAATCCGCGCGGATCCCGTCGGCATGGTACACCTCCGCCCAGTAAAGGGCGTTGGCAATCAGGAAATTCGCTACCTGCAGCCGCCGGTAATTAAAAATCAGCGTCCCCCACTGCGGATGGGTCCCCTGCCGCGGATCCTTGTGCTCGTAGACGCAGCTGCCGTCAAAGCAGGCCAGTCCCGCCAGATTCCGCGGGAACTGGGCCGGAGTCCAGTCCAGAATGACCCCGATCCCCTGACCGTGCATATAATCCATAAAATACTGAAAATCGTCCGGCGAGCCGTGACGGCTGGTAGGCGCGTAATACCCGGTGGTCTGATAACCTAGGGACGCGTCCAGCGGATGCTCCATCACCGGCATCAGTTCCACATGGGTATAGCCCATCTCCTTCACATAGGCTGCCAGCTTCACCGCCAGCTCCCGGTAATTCAAAAAACCGGCCGCCGCGCCCGCGGACTGTACCTTTGCCGCCGCGCCCTCCGGCTTCTCCGGAGCCGCGCCCGCGGACTGCGCCGCATTCTCCGCATCCGTCCCGCTCTCAGCGCGCATCCACGACCCCAGATGCACCTCATAGACCGACATCGGCGACTGCTTCACAGCGCAGCGCCCTTCCGCCCGGCGGGCCATCCATTCCTGATCGTGCCATGTAAAATGCGACACATCCCACACGATGGACGCATCATGAGGCCGCACCTCCGCGTAGCTCCCATAAGGATCCGCCTTCAGCATCGCGTCTCCGTTCGCCGCCTTCACCTCGTATTTGTAGATCGTCCCCTGCGTTACGCCAGGAATGAACAGTTCAAACACACCGTAATTGCCCAGCTGCCGCATCTGGTGGCGCCGTCCGTCCCACAGATTGAAGTCTCCGACCACGCTCACACGCATAGCGCACGGCGCCCACACCGCGAAATACGTTCCGGATACGCCGCCGATCTCCATCGGGTGCGCGCCCAGCTTTTCATAGACATTATAAAGAACGCCCGCGTCAAATTTCTTCAGATCCTCCTCCGCAAGCTGCGGACCGTAAGCATACGGATCATGAACCGTCTGGACCGTGCCGTTATCATAGGCCACCTCCAGCGTATACTCTGGAATCGTCTTCCCCGGCAGAAGCGCCGCGAAGAAACCGGCCTCATCCGCCAGCTCCATAGGCCAGGCCGTATGAACCGTATCCGCCGTGTGAACCGTAACCGACGCCGCGGTCGGAATAAACGCCTGGATCAAAACACCCTGGGGTACGATATGCGGCCCCAGCAGCCTGTGCGGATCGCTGGCCTCCGAATAAACAAGTTCTTCGATCGCGGCCCAGTCCATCAGGGAATACACTGTATCGGTCATGGAGCGTCCCTCCTTTTAAAATGCATGACTATCTGTTCTTCAATTCTAGTTTACCATGTCCTCCGGGGGATGCGCACGGTTCGCTTCGGTGTTTGCCCTCCCTTCGGTCGGG
>CANPYE010000008.1 GCA_947588005.1 uncultured Lachnospiraceae bacterium
TATGCAAACTCACATATCAGCACTTAAAATGGTTATGAACCACTTTTGGCCGGTTTAGATACCTCTGAACAGTAACAGCCTGTCAGTGCCAAATGGTACCGAAAAATTACTTCAGAGTAACCTTCGCGCCCTCAGCCTCCAGCTTGGTCTTCAGATCCTCGGCTTCTTCCTTGGAAACGCCGGTCTTCACAGCCTTCGGAGCGCTGTCAACTACATCCTTCGCCTCTTTCAGGCCAAGGCCGGTAGCTTCACGGACAACCTTAATAACTTTAACCTTATTCGGGCCAACCTCGGTCAGCTCAACGTCGAACTCGGTCTTCTCCTCGACTTCCTCAGCCGCCGGGCCGCCGGCTGCCGCTACGACTACGCCTGCAGCGGCGGATACGCCGAATTCTTCCTCGCAGGCCTTTACCAGCTCGTTCAGTTCCAGAACAGATAACTCTTTGATCGCTTCGATAAACTCAGCAGTTGTTAACTTTGCCATTTTGATTTCCTCCGTTATTATTTTTATAAATATGGTTTCATTTCCGCGCCTGCGGCGCGTTTAAGGTTGTTCGGCTCCCTGCGGTCGCCGAACGGCTGGTTTTCTATCCTCACAAGCTTTCAGGGAAAGCTTGTTCATTAAGGAAACCATGCCCGCGCCTACGGCGCGTATTAAGGATGTTCGGCTCCCTGCGGTCGCCGAACGGCTAATTTTCTAACCTCGCGCGCTCTCAGAGAGAGCGTGCTCGCTAAGAAAATTATGCCTCTGCAGCGGGTGCACCCTTCTCGGCGATCTGGTTCAGAACGCGGGCCAGATTGCTGATCGGGGACTTCATGCTGCCAAACAGACGGCCCAGAAGGACTTCTCGGGACGGTACCGCAGCGATCGCCTGCATGCCCTTCGCATCATAGTAAGTTCCTTCCACAACGCCGCCTTTGATCTCCAGAGCAGGATTTTTCTTGCCAAATTCGGACAGGATCCTGGCGGGAGCGGTAGCGTCTGTCTTGGACACAGCCATAGCGGTCGGGCCTTCCAGAATCGGACCCAGAGCCTCAAACGGCGTATCCTTCGCCGCGAAGCGGATCATGGTGTTCTTGTAGACCTTATAGCTGACGCCGGCTTCACGAAGCTGCTTGCGCAGCTGCGTATCCTGCTCCACGGTCAATCCGCGATAGTCTACCAGAACCGCAGTCTGGGCGCCGTCAAGTACGCCGGCGATTTCTTCCACGACTGGCTGTTTTAATTCCACTTTTGCCATGAATGGTTTACCTCCTTGTTTTATTAAGAAGTATTGAGCGGTCGAAAAAAGTCGCCCTGTCCAAAGACAGAGCGACCCGTAACATACACTTGCGTGAAGTATCAGTCCTCGGCAGGCGTATTCAACTTATGCCTTGCGGCGCCTGCTGTCTTCGGCTTTCAATACTTGCTATACTATATCATATCTATATCCGGACTGTCAACCGGAAAATGAGACTTTCGGTTCGCCGGGTTCGGCGAACCGCAGCGCGCATCAGGCCATAAACTTGGCTACGTTCAGCCGGATGCCCGGGCCCATCGTGGTGGTAATGGTTGCGCTCCGGATATACTGGCCTTTAAGCGCGGCAGGTCTCGCCTTCATGATGGCGTCCATAAGCGACTGGAAGTTGTCCGCCAACTGCTCCTCTGTGAAAGAAGCTTTCCCCACTGGCACATGGATGATGTTGGTCTTGTCAAGACGGTACTCTACTTTACCGGCTTTAATATCATTAATAGCTTTAGTCACGTCCATGGTGACGGTTCCGGCTTTCGGGTTCGGCATCAAGCCCTTCGGCCCCAGGATACGGCCCAGACGGCCAACCACGCCCATCATGTCGGGAGTCGCTACGACGACGTCGAAATCAAGCCAGCCTTCCTTCTGGATCTTCGGGATCAGTTCCTCGCCGCCTACATAGTCGGCGCCGGCAGCCTGCGCCTCGTCGATCTTGGCGCCCTTGGCGAATACCAGAATACGGACAGTCTTGCCTGTTCCGTGAGGCAGTACAACGGCGCCGCGGACCTGCTGGTCAGCGTGACGTCCGTCGCAGCCCGTTCTTAAATGCACTTCGACAGTCTCGTCAAATTTAGCAACAGCCGTCTTCTTCACCAGAGCGATAGCCTCGGCAGGATCATACTGCGTCATACGGTCTACCAGCTTCGCGGCCTCTGCGTATTTCTTTCCTCTTTTCATATCTATAAACCTCCTTGTGGTATTGTCGGGGATTGCCCTCCCACGAATTGTCAGTTCTATTTCTTTCCGCGCCTGCGGCGCGTATTAAGGATGTTCGGTTCCCTTTGGTCACCGAACGGCTGGTTTTCTAACCTCGCAAGCTCTCAAAGAAAGCTTGCTCGCTAAGTAAACCATGCCTGCGGCGCGTATTAAGGATGTTCGGTTCCCTTTGGTCAGTCGGCTACCGTGATTCCCATGCTTCTCGCGGTTCCCGCGATCATGCTCATGGCAGCTTCCACACTGGCCGCGTTCAGATCCGGCATCTTCAGCTCCGCGATCTTACGGAGTTCGTCCTTGGAAATGGACGCCACCTTGGTCTTGTTGGGCGTACCGGAACCGGACTTGATGTTGCAGGCCTTCTTCAGAAGCACAGCCGCCGGCGGGGTCTTGGTGATGAAGCTGAAGCTTCTGTCCGCATAGACCGTGATGACGACCGGGATAATCAGATCGCCCTGATCCGCGGTCCTGGCGTTGAACTCCTTCGTAAACTGCACGATGTTCACACCGTGCTGGCCCAGAGCGGGACCTACGGGCGGAGCAGGCGTCGCCTTGCCGGCCGGAATCTGTAATTTGATATAACCAGTTACTTTCTTTGCCATAATCAGGCACCTCCTAAATATTGTGGTAATGTCGGGGGATGTCCCTCCCACTTGTTACAATTACATCTTCTTCAATTCAGTGAACGCAAGTTCAACCGGAGTCTCTCGGCCGAACATCTCAACGTTGATCGTAGCGGTCTTCTTATGCTCGTTAATCGAGCGGATCGCGCCGACGGTGTCTCTCCAAATACCGGAGGTAACCACAACGGTGTCTCCGACTTCGAAATCCACCAGAAGACCTTTCGCCATGAAGCCGAGATTTTCCATCTCTCCTTCGGAAAGCGGAACCGGCTTGGAACCCGGTCCGACAAATCCGGTGACTCCGCGGGTATTGCGCACCACATACCATGTATCGTCGTTCATGACCATGTGGATGAGCACGTAGCCGGGGAACATCTTCTTGTCGACCGCCTTCTCCACCCCATTCTTGATCTCCACCACGGACTGCATGGGGACGGACACCTCCAGGATCTGATCCTGAAGACTTCGGTTCTCGATGGTCTTCTCAATGTCGACTTTTACTTTGTTCTCATAGCCTGAATAGGTATGCACCACATACCAGTTCGCTTCTGCCATATGACTCACCTTCGCCTAACTTATAAAATGAAACTGAGACCAAACTTAATGGCCAGGTCCAGGATCGCAATGATCAGACCCAGGGCAACGGAACAGGCCAGCACAGCCGCCGTCTCTTTACCGACAGTTTCCCGGTCCGGCCAGACGATCTTGCTAAACTCAGTCTTCACACCCTTGAAAAAGCTTTTCTTCGTTTTCTCTGTGTTCGCTGTTTTTTCCATAACCGTCACGTCCTTCACTCAAAATGCTTACTTCGTCTCTTTGTGCAAAGTATGTGTCTTACAGAATTTGCAATACTTCCGGGTCTCCATCCGGTCCGGATGAGTCTTCTTGTCCTTTGTCATGTTGTAATTACGTTGTTTGCATTCCGTACATGCCAGTGTGATCCTTGTGCGCACGACTTCCACCTCCGATTTCTTGTAGTCTGCATACCGGTCTTTCCTTCGCGCGCTAACCGCAAAATTAGTGCAAAAAAAAAGACCTTCTTTCTTCCATTCGCTTAATCACTATAACATAGATTGGAAAGTACGTCAATCTTTTTTTGCGGAAAACCGAAGGAAAGTCGCAGAATTTTCGCAGAATTTTTGCAAAAATACATGTACCAGCGACAAAGCGGCGTTATGCCCGCCGCAGCATTCAGTTCAGGAAAACCGTTATACCCGCCACAGCGTCCAGCTCAGAAAAAATGTTACGCCCGCCGCAGCGTCCGGCTCTAGAAAACGCTATACCCGCCGCAGCGTCCGTTCCGGAGAAACATTACGCTCCCCGCCCGATGCACACCGTCAGCCCGTAGACCTTCTGCACGCCCATAGCCAGAAGGATCCTGGCGCAGGCCTCCAGGGTGCTTCCGGTCGTGTAAATGTCATCTACCAGCATAACCGTCCGTGTCCCTTCCGGAAGCTGTCCCGCCGCGAAAGCCTGCTGCAGATTGTGCAGACGTTCCGCCGGATTCAGCTCCTTCTGGGGGCGCGTCTTCTTCGTGCGCTTAAGTGCGGCGGGCCAGACCGGAATACCGAGCTCGGCGCCGATCTGATCGGCCAGAAGCTCCGCCTGATTATAACCGCGGCTTCGCATACGCGAAGGATGGATCGGCACCGGAACAAGAAGATCCGGCCGGATCCGCAGGATCTGACGGCCGAAGCGCCTGCAGACGGCCGCAGAATAGAAATCCAGATATTCTCTTTTATTCTTATATTTAATTGCCACCATGGAAGCGCGGGCCGCGTCGTTGTAATTCAGCAGGGCAAAATTGCGCTTAAAGCTTTTGGGATGGCGCAGGCAGTCGCCGCAGTGTTCCGCATCTCCGCTCTCCAGCTGTTTCCCGCAGGTCATACAGACCGGCTGGCGGACAGGCGAAAGCTTCTTTACGCACTCCGGACAGATCAGCTCTCCCCGGGGCAGCACAATGCCGCCGCAGACCGGGCAGCGGCGCGGAAAGATGAGACTTACGGCTTTCTCTGCCCAGTCGGTACGGCGGGCCGTTTCTTTCGTATTCTTCGCCGGCAGTTTCACTTCCATACTCCCCCATTTCCTGCGGCATACGCCGCCTGCCCTCACTCACCGATTTTCCAAATCCGGTTCGGCAAGATGCAGTTATCCTTCGGACTCCAGAATCCGGTCCGGCAAGATGCAGTTATCCATCGATCTCCCGAATCCGGTTCGGCAAGACGCGGTCTTCCGTCGAGTTCCAACGCCCGGCCCGGCAAGACGCGGTTTTCCACCGGGCTCCAGCGCCCGGTCCGACCGCCCGCATTCACCCGCCGATCTCCAGGATCCGGTCCAGCAGGCCGCAGTAGCGGCGCTGCTCCATCTGGTTGTCCGCCATACTCTGAAATGCCTGCGGCACGCCCACCAGACAAACGCAGGACCGGGCGCGGGTCACCGCCGTGTAAATCAGGTTGCGGGTCATCAGCATCCGGGGCCCGCTGTGGACCGGAATGATCACAGCCGGGTACTCGCTGCCCTGGGACTTATGGATCGTGACCGCGTAAGCCAGTTCCAGGTCTTCCAGCTGGCCGAACTCATATTCCACCATCCGCCCTTCGTCAAATTCGACCGTCAGGGTCTCCGCGAACGGATCGATCTCCCGGATGATGCCGGTATCGCCGTTATAAACGCCCATGCCGGTATCCACGGGGATCCCGCAGCTGCTTCGGATCTCCCATTCAATCTGGTAATTATTCCGGATCTGCATCACCTTATCGCCTTCGCGGAAGGTGACTCCGCCCGCCTCGTGCTCCGCCTTCTTCTTATCCGGCGGATTTAAATACGCCTGGAAAATGGAATTGAGCCGTTCCACCCCCAGCGCGCCCTTCCGCATGGGCGTAAGGATCTGGATCGCAAGCGGCTCCGCGTGAACGTAGCCGGGAAGCTTCTTCGTCATCAGCGTGATCATGGCGCTTATGATGGCGTCCGGGTTCTCACGGCGGATGAAAAGGAAATCCCTGCTCCGCTTCGCCAGGTCCACCGGCCGGCCCTCATTGATGCGGTGGGCGTTGACGACGATATCGCTCTCGGCAGCCTGCCGGAAAATGCGGGTCAGCATGACCACGTTAAATCGGCCGGAACGGATCATGTCCTTGAGAACATTGCCGGGGCCCACGGACGGAAGCTGGTTCACATCGCCGACCAGGATGAGCCGGGTGCCTACATTTACCGCCTTCAGAAGCGACTGCATCAGCTGGATGTCCACCATGGACATCTCGTCAATAATGATCACATCGGCGTCCAGAGGATTTTCCTCATTTCTGTCGAACTGCAGGGAGACGGAACCGTCCTCACCGGGGCTGCCGTTCATTTCCAGCAGCCGGTGAATGGTCTTCGCCTCGCAGCCGGTGGCCTCTGTCATCCGTTTGGCGGCGCGCCCCGTAGGAGCCGCCAGCAGAATATCCATTTTCTCCGCTTCAAAATAGCGGATGATCGCGTCGATCGTGGTGGTCTTGCCGGTGCCGGGACCGCCGGTAATGATCAGAAGGCCGCTGTTTACCGCCTCCTCTACCGCCCGCGCCTGCAGCGGATCCAGCTCAAGGCCGGTCTGCTCCATGACGGCAGCCAGACGCTTATGGATCTCACCGGCCGGCGTACTGCCTTTGACATTCAGATCATGCAGCATCCGGGCGGTGTTCAGCTCCATGTAGTAATAGAGCGACGCATAGACGGCCCGGACGGATTCATCCATACCAAAGCTTTCGTCCGTATCCGGGGCAAAACCAGCGTCAGTCCGGCCGCTCTGCCTCCTAAAAGCCGCTTCCGGCCGCAGCTCCTTCACCACGATCCTCCGGTCCATCTGCATATCCATCAAATGCTTTTCCATATTCTCAATGGGTACCAGAAGAAGCTCTGACGCCTGACGCAGAAGCTCCTCCTGCGGAAGATATGTATGCCCCTGGCCGGATGCTTTCAGAAGCGTATAGAGGATCCCCGCCTTGATCCGGTAGTCGGAATCGGCCATTATACCCACGCGCCTGGCGATCTCGTCGGCGATCTTAAAGCCCACGCCGGGGATGTCGTCGGCCAGCCTGTACGGATTTTCCTTAATGATGCCGTACATCCGCGGGCCGTATTCCCGGTAGATCTTCGCGGCCAGATTCATGGAAACGCCATATTCCTGCAGAAAGATCATGGCCTGGCGCATGTCCTTCTTTTCTTCCATCTGTTCGGAAATAGACATGGCCATGCGCTCGCTGATTCCTTTCACTTCGGAAAGGCGCTCTGGTTCTTCCTCTATGACCCGGAATGTGTCCGCTTTAAAATGACGGACGATGCGGGCAGCCAGCGCCGCGCCCACGCCTTTGATCGCGCCGGAGCCAAGATACCGCTCCATGGCGGCAGCATCCTCGGGGGATCGGATCTCATAGGATTCCACCGACAATTGCTCCCCGTAGACCGGATGCTCGGTCATCGTTCCCGAAGCTTCGAGCATCTCGCCTTCACTTATATAATGAAACGTGCCGACCAGAACATATTCCTGACCATCGGAGGAAACCTCCAGCACTGTGTATCCGTTTTCCTCGTTGCGATATTTGATTTTCTCGACAAAACCGGTTACTGTAGCCATTCTTCCTCCCCCGGATCGATTCCGCTTCGCGCTCTGCCTCCGCCAGGCAGGGATTGTGGCACAGACGCGCAGACGGCATCTTTTTCTCTACAGAACGCAGTCTGCAAAGATGAAATATCCCCCGCTGGATACGGGGGACTATATTCTAAATTATAAGCCGGTTCTTCCAACAGCAAGCAAATCCGTCCAGTTCCGCTTTCGCCTTACCGGCCGCGTGTCTCTTAAAAAGGCCAAACCCCTCCGGCCATGCATCCCGCAAAACACTCCGAAATCCCGCCGGTCCGCGCGTTTCCGTCAGGCGTCAGAAATCCCGCCGGTCCGCTTCGCTGCGGCCGAATTCAATGAATTTGCCGGTGCCGACAGCCACCGCGGTCAGCGGGTCTTCGGCGATCATCGTGGTGATTCCGGTCTTTTCCTCAATCAGCGCGTCCAGACCGCTTAAGAGGGAACCGCCGCCGGTCAGCACGATCCCTCGGTCGTAGATATCCGCCGCCAGTTCCGGCGGAGTGCGCTCCAGCACATTATGAACGGCGTCCACGATCTGCATGGCCGGCTCCTGAAGCGCCTCGAGCGTCTCATCGGATGTGACCACGATCGTCTTGGGAAGACCGGTGACAAGATTCCTCCCGCGGACTTCCATCGTCAGCACCTCGGGACGGCGGTAGGCCGCTCCGATATTGATTTTGATCTCCTCAGCAGTCCTCTCGCCGATGAGCAGGTTATGCTTTCTTCTCATATAACGCACTACGGCTTCGTCGAAATCATCGCCGGCCACCTTGATGGACGCGCTGATCACGGTTCCGCCGAGAGAGATCACCGCGATATCCGCCGTGCCGCCGCCGATGTCGACGATCATGTTCCCGCAGGCCTTGGCAATATCGATGCCGGCTCCGATGGCGGCCGCCACCGGTTCTTCGATGATAATAACCTCGCGGGCGCCGGCCTGATAGGTCGCGTCCTCCACGGCCTTGCGCTCCACTTCTGTGGCCCCGCTGGGAATACAGACGGCGATCCTGGGCTTGCGCAGCGTCTTATGGCCGACGGCTTTATTGATAAAATATTTCAGCATCTTCTCGGTTACAGTATAATCGGAAATAACCCCCTGGCGAAGGGGACGAATCGCCACGATATTACCCGGAGTACGCCCGATCATCAGGCGCGCTTCCTCGCCGAAGGTAATGATGCGGTTGGTATCCCGGTCGATCGCGACCACGGACGGCTCTTTAAGGACTACTCCTTTGCCTTTAATATATACAAGGATACTGGCAGTACCCAGATCGATTCCGATATCATTTGAAATCATCATTCTCTGTAGGTCCTCCTGATGAAATTCCGTTTGGACAGCGGGGTTAAGGTACCGCGAACTCCGCTTCGCTCCGTCTGCGCAGTGCACGGGAAACCCGAACTCCGCTTCGCTCCGTCTGCGCAGCGGTAAGATATCTGCGCTGCAGATATCTTACCTTCATTATATACAACCTGCCCCCTTTTTTAAAGGGGTTTTTTATGTTTTTTATTCTGATAAATTTCTTTCTTTTTCTTTTCTTCTTATTTTATAATTTTTATACTTTTTTTATTGCCGGTACATATTTTGGACATAATTCTCAGCTATATTATAAATGCGCTAGCTGAGAGGCTGGTGCGAGACAAAGCTTTTTCATACTCATACCGGACGGTGCAAACCGTCCGGCCCCCCTAAAACAATTTCCTAAAATATACCTACCATTCCCTACGGAAAAGGTCCTGCAATCGGCAGGGCCTTTTTCGCGTCATACGGGCCGCCGGCGCTTATTCGAAAAACCGGCCGCGGCAGACGTCCCGCCGCGGCCGGTCACTTATTTCAATGCGCAAAGAACTCCAGCGCCTTCCCGCAAAAACGCCTGTCAGATCGCGTTCACCATCGCCATCAGCGCGGCGCCCAGGGCGGCGGATTTCGCCTCGGCGTCCTCCATGGAAGTACCCTTCACGCCGTAATACAGCTTGATCTTCGGCTCCGTGCCGGACGGACGGACGCAGACCCAGGCATTATCGTTCATATCATAATACAGCACGTTGGAAGACGGAAGGCCGGTCGGCTTCGCCTCGCCGGTAGCCATATCCTTCACGGTGTCCAGCTTGTAGTCGCGGGCGGACAGAACCGTGTAGCCGCCCACCTTCGCCGGAGTATTATTTCTCAAAGTATCCATGATGGTCTGGATCTTCGCCAGGCCCTCGATACCGGACAGGCTGATGGACTTGACGGCGTCCTTGTAGTAGCCGTACTTCTCATACATGGCAACCATAGCGTCCCACAGGGTCATATTCTTCGTCTTATAATAGGCGGCAGCCTCGCAGAGGGCGACGCTGGCGCTTACCGCGTCCTTGTCGCGGGCGTAGGTGCCGATCAGGCATCCGTAGCTCTCCTCCATACCGAACATATAGTGACCCACGCCGGTACGCTCCTCTTTCAGGATCTGCTGGCCGATCCACTTAAAACCGGTCAGGCACTCCACCAGCTTACAGCCATAGCCGGCCGCCACCGCATCGATCAGGTTCGTGGACACGATGGACTTGACCACCTCGCCGTCCGCCGGGATCTTGCCTGCGGCGGCCTTCTGGCTCAGCACGTACTCGCACAGCAGGGAGCCGGACATATTGCCGGTCAGAGAAATGTACTCGCCGGACTTCGTGTCCTTCACATACACGCCCAGACGATCGGCGTCCGGGTCGGTAGCCAGCACCAGGTCGGCGTCGGTCTTCTTCGCGATCTCCAGGCCCAAGGCGAACGCCTCCGCTGCCTCCGGGTTCGGATAACTGACCGTCGGGAACTCGCCGTCGGGCAGCTCCTGCTGGGGAACCACCTGCACATGCGTGAAGCCGATCTCCTTCAGGACGCGGCGGACCGGGATATTGCCGGTGCCGTGAAGCGGCGTATAGACGATCTTAATGCTGTCCTGCATCTTATCGATGGCGTCCTGGTTCACCACCTGCGCCTTCACATGGGCAATATATTTGTCATCGATCTCAGCGCCGATGACCTTGTAAAGCCCGGCGGCCTTGGCGTCGGACGCGGTCATGGTCTTCACTGTGGAAAGATCCTCGATGGCAAGGACTTCCTCGGTCACGCCCTTGTCATGAGGCGGCGTAAACTGCGCGCCGTCCTCCCAGTAGACCTTGTAGCCGTTGTATTCCGGCGGGTTGTGGCTGGCCGTTACGTTGATACCGGCGATGCAGCCCAGCTCACGGACCGCGAAGGACAACTCCGGCGTGGGACGCAGAGACTCGAACTTATAGGCCGTAATGCCGTTGGCAGCCAGCGTCCTGGCGGCTTCGTCGGCAAACTCCGGCGACATCCGGCGGGAATCGTAGGCAATGGCCACGCCCTTCGCAGCTCCGCCCTGCTTAATGATGTAGTTGGCCAGGCCCTGGGTCGCGCGGCGTACTACATAAATGTTCATGCGATTGATGCCGGCGCCGATGATGCCTCTCAAGCCCGCGGTGCCGAACTCCAGATCCATATAGAAGCGTTCCTTGATCTCCTCCTCATTGCCAGCGATGGCACGGAGTTCTTCCTTCGTAGCCTCGTCAAAATAAGGGTTGCTCA
Source organism: uncultured Lachnospiraceae bacterium (assembly GCA_947588005.1). GTDB lineage: Bacteria > Bacillota > Clostridia > Lachnospirales > Lachnospiraceae > UBA3402. The sequence continues at coordinate 11,041 of CANPYE010000008.1, forward strand.
GCCACTCCTCGTAGATCTTCCTATAATCTTTCATGACGACGTATCCTCCTTATCTCTTTCCGCATACAAATGCAGTCTGCGCCGCACGGGCCGGCCGCGGCCGCGCCTCATACGGCTTTCTGTCAATAGTATAGCGCATTTTTCAGCAAAAAGGAAGGCTTTCCGTGTCTGTCTCAGCGTATTTTTTCCAGAAAACGGTTCCGGTCCTCCATCTGGCACTCCAGATTCTTCAGTTTTTCGATGTTGCGGGCCGGAATCCACGCCTTATTGGCGTTAAAATAGAAATTGATCTGCTTCCAGTATTTCTCCGGATAAAGGAACAGATAATAGAGGCGCTTCCGCTGGACGGCGGAAATGGGAAGGATCCGTTCGTAAGAGGAAAGCATTTCCATGCCCAGCCCAGTGTTCCACTCCTGCTTCTCCATGACCTTCCGCATAAAATAGTAAAGGTCCTCCATCTGCTCCCCCAGATGCATCCGGTTAAACTCGATGACCGCTACGTCCTCGTCCCTCATCAGGATATGGTGATGGTCCAGATTGCCGTGGCACAAAAAAAGAGGGGCGCCGCTCTCCGTCTGCCGCAGCCTTGTAAGCCCCTCGCAGGCTGCCGTCGCCTGCTCGTAGAAAAGAGAGAAATTGTCCAGCACGCAGCGTTCAAACTCCGTCTTCTTCCGCTTATTCTTCATATAATTGCGGGCCCGCTTAAGCTCCTGATTGTGGCGGTTAAGCTCCGCTTCCACCGGCTCGGTCATGATGGATCCCAGATTCCAGTTTTCGTCCCCTTCGATTCCCCGCAGGATCCGGTGCAGCCGGGCGATCTGCGCGGCCGCGGCGCGCACCTCTTTCCGGTCGCGGATGTTGCATTCCCGGTCGGTGAACCAGCGTTTCAGCACATAGCGGGTCCCATCCTCGCCCACTGCGGCCAGCTCTCCCTGCGATGTACGAATATAATCATCGACACAGTCCATCCCCTGCTCCCTGACACGGGTCAGCACCTGCATCTCAAATTCCAGGCGTTTCTGTGTCCCTCTATACTCTGACAGAAGCACTGTACCGGCGCTTGTTTCGCATACATAGCCGCTGCGCCCTTTCCGTATGCTCTCCACCGTCAGATCATATTGGGCTAAAATCTCCAAATACCGTTCGTTCACATCTACCCCTCCACACGCCCTGTTCATAGCTATTCTAGAGTATGTGGAATTGAGAAAGATTATGCCTTGGCGCTTCTGCCCGTATGGTCCCGCGGGGCTATTTATCCGCGGGACCGGTTACATAACGCATCAATTCTTCTTTTGTGTTCCTCTCGGGATACTCTAAAACCATTTCCAGAAGCCTCTCCAGGGCCGCGCCGATCTCCCTGCCCGGCTTCATACCGGCCGCGAGCAGATCACCGCCTGTCACGGCAAGCGTCTTTAAGGAAATGCAGTCGCCCCGGGCGCGGATCCCGGCGGACGCCGCGAGGATATCCGCCAGCTGCTCCGGCGTCTCGGGGATGCGGTCGTAATCTGGAATTTCTCCATCCGGCTTTATGCCGCATGCAAGACCGTCTTCGCCGTCCTCCATTTTCTCTTTATACCGGCGTAGTTCATGGCTTTCGTCCGCGTTCACGCCGTAAACACCGCCGCCGGCAATTCCGCCAATTTTTTCCGCACACGGAGGCAATTCATAACTATCATCCGCGTTCATATTACGCTCAGGGCTGCCAGTGATACATTTGTTTTCTCCCGCAGCCGAATATGATTTGTAATACCGCAGAATCTCCGTTTTCAGGCACAGCAGATCGTCAAACAGCTCCGGGGACATCCGGCTCATAACGCGCCGGATATCCGCCTGCGTCTGTCCCAGCGGCTGCCGCCACCACTCCACAAGCGTTCCCACGCTCGCGATGGTGTCATTGTCCAGCTTCAGCTCCCGCAGGATTCGCTTCGCATCTTCGGCGCTCTGATGACGCAGAAGCGCCGCCCACCGCAGCCTTTTCGTCGCAGGAAGCCGCGGGCTTACGGCGATCTTCTCCGGCTCGAGCTTCGCAAATGTATCCGATACATAAGCCGCCGCGCCGCAGTCGAAAACCCGCCGCATCCTGTTCGGATGCTCCGACAGAAGGAGCTTGGTAAGCTCCGTCTGGATCCGCTCCTTGCTCACATGAACCAGATTCGGCGCCAGCTTACGCAGCGCCGCCTCCGTCTCCGTCTCGATCTCAAAGTCCAGCTGGGCCGCGAAGCGCAGCGCCCGCAGGATCCGCAGGGCGTCCTCCGTGAAACGGTCTTCCGCCCTGCCTACGCAGCGGATCAGGCGGGCCTTCATGTCCTGCTGCCCGCCGAACACATCCACAAGCCCGTCTTCGCCGTTATACGCCATCGCGTTCATCGTGAAATCCCGGCGTTTCAGGTCTTCCACCAGATCCGGCGTAAATTCCACCGACTTCGGATGACGGCCGTCTTCATACTCGCCGTCAATCCGGTAGGTGGTCACCTCATACCCGGTCCGTCCCCGCAGGATCGTGACTGTCCCGTGTTTGATCCCGGTATCGATCGTCCTGCCGAAGATCGCCTTCACCTGCTCCGGTTTTGCCGACGTCGTGATATCCCAGTCCTCCGGCTCCCGCCCCAGAAGCGCGTCCCGGACGCAGCCGCCGACCACGTAAGCCTCAAAACCGTGCTTATTCAGTTTGCCGATGATCTCCTCCGCAGCGCGGGGGATGTGAATCGTCGCGTCCACAGACCTGCATCCTTTCTCTCTGAATCAATACGCCCTGCCCCAGTACACCATCTTCACCGCAGGCTTGCCGCAGCAGACGCATTTATCCGAAAGCTGCTCCTGCTTAAACGGCATGCAGCGGGATGTCGCGCCAGTATCTTCGCGGATCTTGTCCTCGCACTCCCGGCAGCCACACCACATGGCCTTCACGAAGCCCGGCTTCTCATTGATCGTCTTCACAAACTCATCGTAGTCCAGCGCCTCGTAGGTATGCGCTTTCAGATGAGCCTTCGCCTTCTCGAACATATCGCTGCGGATCGTCTCAAGCAGCTCCTTCACTTTCGTCTCCAGTTCGCCAAGCGCCACTGTGATCTTCTCGTGGGTGTCGCGGCGCACCAGCACTGCCTGGGCCTTTTCCATATCCTTCGGGCCGATCTCCACGCGGAGCGGGATCCCGCGCATCTCGCACTCGCTGAACTTCCAGCCCGGGCTCTTGTCGGAATCGTCCACCTTTACGCGGAATCCGGACTCCACAAGCCTGCTCTTAAGTTCATAGGCCTTATCCAGCACGCCTTCCTTCTTCTGCTGGATCGGAATTACGATCACCTGCGTCGGTGCGATTCCGGGCGGCAGCACCAGGCCGTTGTCGTCGCCGTGGACCATGATGATCGCGCCGATGATTCGGGTGGAAAGCCCCCATGAGGTCTGATGGACGTATTTCAATGTATTGTCTTTGTCGGCAAACTGGATCCCGAACGCCTTCGCAAAGCCGTCGCCGAAATTATGGCTGGTGCCGGACTGCAGCGCCTTGCCGTCATGCATCAGAGCCTCGATGGTGTACGTCGCCTCGGCGCCGGCGAATTTCTCCTTATCGGTCTTGCGGCCGCGGATGACCGGAATCGCCAGAACCTCCTCGCAGAAGTCGGCGTATACATTTAACATCTGCTCGGTCCGCGCCTCGGCCTCTTCCGCCGTCGCATGGGCCGTGTGGCCCTCCTGCCACAGAAATTCCCTGGAACGAAGGAACGGCCTAGTCGTCTTCTCCCAGCGCACTACCGAGCACCACTGATTGTAAAGCTTCGGCAGATCCCGGTAGGAATGAATGTCATTCGCGTAGAAATCGCAGAACAGCGTCTCCGAGGTGGGACGCACGCACATCCGCTCCTGCAGCGGCTCCAGACCGCCGTGGGTCACCCATGCCACCTCCGGCGCGAAGCCCTCCACATGGTCCTTCTCCTTCTGCAGAAGGCTTTCCGGAATGAACAAGGGCATATAGACGTTCTCCACGCCTGTCTCTTTGAAGCGCCGGTCCAGCTCCTTCTGGATGTTCTCCCAGATCGCGTAGCCCGCCGGCTTGATGACCATGCAGCCCTTGACGCTGGCGTAATCGCACAGCTCCGCCTTCTTCACCACATCGGTGTACCACTGAGCGAAATCCACGTCCATGGACGTGATCGCCTCTACCAGTTTCTTGTCGTTTGCCATGATGAATCTCTCCTTTTTATGATTCTAAATTGATATTGTTTCCATAGCTAAAAAATCCTGACGTAAAAGAAAACCCGGTCCCTGCGCCTTGCGACGAGGGACCGGATCCTGAATTTTACATCAGTTTGCGGAAATGCGCCAACGGCGCGATCCGCTTGTTCCGGCGGTACCACCCTGATTAACCGTCCGCCGCGCCGTCCTCAAAGACGAAAGACTTCCGCCTTTCCAATGCGCCGTCGGCCGAACCGGTTCTCTTTATTCTCCCGCTAACGCCGGGGATACGCCGCGCTTTCACGCGGAGGCTCCGGGGCCGGTTCAGCTTCCGTTGACATGGGAACCTTCCACCATCCGGTTCCTTCTCTGGCCATGTGCGTCGGCTTACTAATCCCTTTCAACGCCTGAAATCTTTATAATATGGTGATTCTACGCTATTTTCTTCCCTTTGTCAAGCCAAATATACTGCACCCGGCCATCGTATGCCCAGTCACTGCCGATACACTGCTTCCAGTTATTACTAATATACTGTGACAGTCATCGCCGCCGCTGTTGACAGTTGATCATCATTGTCCACACAAATTCAGAGAAAGATCTGCGCAGGCTCCCATTGCATTCCTCTCACCTGCGGATCGCGTCCGCGATCTCCGCCACCTTCTCCTCCGTCAGGATATATTTCTTTTGGAAATAGAAGATCGCGATCAGAAGCCCGGCGATCGGCAGCACCGTCATCGTCAGCCGCAGTCCCATGACCGACGACGCAGCCGCTTCCACCGCGGCGGCCGTCTCCGACGTATCGCCGTTTAATTTCGTCACCGACAGGCAGACCGCGGCGATCAGCGCGGCCACGCCGCTTGCCAGCTTCACCACGAAGGTCTGCATGGAGAAGATCACGCTCTCATCGCGGCGGTTGTTCTTCCACTGGCCGTAATCCACGGTGTTGGCCAGGAATACGGTAGTGAGCACCGTAAGCATACCGAAGGCCACGAAGATGAAGAACGCCGGCACGAACAGGGCAAAAATACTGGTCACATTCAAAAGCATGAAGACCAGAAGCGTCGCATATCCCACGATCGCCAGGATAAAGCTCAGATAAAACACCTTAATGGCGCTTAAGAACTTCCGGATCAGCGGGAACAGGATCATCATAGACAGGATCTGGATCCCGCCGCCGAAGGTATTAAACAGCGTATAGCTGTTGTACCAGGCGTCGCCGCCGAAATCGTATTTGAAGAAATAGATCACCAGATTGGAGGTGATATATAAGGAACAGTTGATCAGCACGATGCTGACGACGATCGTCATAGCCTGATCGTTCTGCAGAAGCGCCTTAAACATCTGTCCCACCGACGGCGACTCCACATCTACAGTGGATTTCTCCTTGATGCATACGCAGGTGACCGTGATAAAGATAACAAATAACACCGCCAGGATCAGCGCGAACCGGGCGAAGCCGGCCCTCTCATTGCCCTGTCCCAGGCTGTAGACGCATTTCATCGTAATGATCGTAACAAGGGCCGAGCCGACGCCCGCGCAGGAACGGCCCAGCGTGGACAGGCTCTCCCTCTCCTGTCCGCCTTCCGTGAAGGCCGGGATCATGGACCAGAACGGAATGTCCATCATCGTGTAGGTCACGCCCCAGAGAATATAGGTAATAGCCGCATAGGCGACCAGCCCGCTGCCGTTTAGCGCCGGCGGCGCCGCGAACATGAAATACAGGATCACTGCGTTCGTCACCGTTCCGATCAGAAGCCAGGGCCGGAACTTCCCCCATTTCGTGCGGGTCTTCGCCACGACCACGCCCATGATCGGGTCGTTAAACGCGTCAAACACCCGGGCCGCCATCAGAATCATACCCATGGCGATCGCGCTGACGCCGAGGATATCCTGATAATAGTACAGGATATAGCTGGCGGACAGCATGTAGACCATGTCCTTTCCCACGGCCCCCAGGCCGTAGGACGCTTTCTCTTTTGCCGTAAGTTTCATCTCTGTCTCTCCTTCTGCCTAATCATTCTGCGATCCGCTGCACGGCCGGACAACGGCGCACGCCGGCAGCCGCCGCAGCGTCTGTGCCTTCAGTTTACCATACCAGCCGGTATTTGTCACTCTGAAAATGTCTCCGCCAATTGTTAACCATTTTCAAATATTATGTTGACAATCCGTGTCTCTTTCTGTATAATCGTCATGAATGCGAAAGCATTCTGAAAGCCGGGCGCGGGCCGCTGCAGAGACATCCGGGAATGACATCGGCCATGCGTCTGGATTCAGAAAGCTGCGGCAAAGAATAACCTGCGGCGATGTTCCGCACGGGACCGAAAGTGAGTCTTATCATGCGTTTATCCGATAATGCAACGGCCAGACCGTTTTTGACAATCCGTGAAATAACGCTTACCGCGCTTATGACCGCGGTCATCTGCGTGCTGGGGCCGGTATCATTTCCGATCCCCTTATCGCCGGTTCCTATCTCCCTGGGAACTCTGGCGATCTACCTGACCGTCTATGTGCTGGGTCTGAAGCGGGGCTTCATAAGCTGTGCGGCCTATCTTCTTCTCGGCGCTGCCGGGCTCCCGGTATTTACCGGTTTTACCGGCGGACTGGCCAAGATGGCCGGCCCGACCGGCGGCTATATGATCGGTTATCTGTTCATGGCGGCGGCGGAAGGCTGGTTCGTCGATCATTTCCATGGAAAGAAGCTTTACGCCGTAGCCGGCATGGTCATCGGCACTGCTTTCTGCTATCTGTTCGGCTCCCTTTGGCTGGCTTATCAGATGCACCTGACCTTCTCCGGCGCGCTGGCCATGGGCGCGGTCCCCTATCTGCCCGGCGACGCTGCAAAGATCGCGATCGCGCTGTCATTCGGTAGCGCGGTGCGGTATGCGCTTAACCGGGGGAATCTGCTGTAAATTCCAGGATCACCAGCGTCCCCACCGGTCCTAAAAGCACGCCGGGGATTCCAAAGAGCTGTATTCCCACATAGATCGAGACGAGCGTTTCCAAAGGCGACAGACCCACCTTATCGCTCAGAAGCTTAGCCTCCAGAAATTCCCGCAGGAGATAGCACGCCGCATAAAGCGCCAGCAAAAATACCCCTCGCTGCCATTTTCTCCGTAAGAAACAAAGCAGCGCCCAGGGTACAAGCACGGTTCCGGTGCCGAAAAGCGGCAGCGCGTCTAAAAGTCCCAGACCGATCCCGGCCAGGATATAGTATGGATTCTTCAGAAGAAATAATCCCCCAATGCACAGAGCCATTGTAAAGAGCAGTATGATTCCCTGCGCCCGCAGATAGGCCCGGCCGACTACTCCGAGCACATGTCCGATCCGCGCAAATTCGTCCCTGAAAACGGAACGCTTCATCCGCGCGCGTATCCCATCCATTTCCTGCACAAACAGCATCACTCCCACGACGAACAGAATTGTAACGACCGCTGTTTCCACTACCGTCTGCGCCACCGGCATGGAATTCCCCATCAGATAGGGCATCACGCCCTGCTTCATCCGGTCGCCGAGACCCGCGATCATATCCTGGGCCAGATACACCATCGTATCCTCCTTGAGCGTCAGACGCTGCTCCATCAGATGACACATGCCCGTAAGCCACCGGTTCAGCTGCGCCATCCACTCCGGCAGCCGCTCCATAAAAAGCACGATCTGTTCACAGAGCCGCCTTCCTCCCACATAGGCCGCCGCGCCCAGAACGCCAAAAAACAGCGCCAGCAGAAACACTGCGACCGCCCACGGAGCGACGCCGCACGTATGGCCCCGCCACCGAAACCGCAGTTTTCCGGCAAGCTTTTCTGCCGGCGGTTTCAGGACGGCCGCCGCCGCGGCAGAGAACACAAAAGGAGCCGCAAGCGGCAGCATATACTTAAAAATCAGATACACTCCCGCGGCGACTCCCGCGATCCGCAGCATTCTTTTCCCTTTTTCGTCCATAATCCGGCCAGATCCCTTTCCTTCCGTCATTTACTATCCTTTTCAGATTATGAACGCATTTTCCGATATCTATTCCATCTTGCCCTCCGCAGGCGCAAGAAGCCCCCATACGAAATCATAGGGACGCAGCCACACCCTGCCGTCGTTTCCAATCGCCTCTCCGGTCAGCAAATCCGTTCCGCTCTCCGTCCAGGCCACTTCCTTCCGCTCCCGGCTGAAATTATAAATTCCGATCAGCGTTTCCTTCTTTCCGGTTCGTTTCAGAACCAGTACGCCGTCGTCCCCGCTCTCACAGGTCTCGGCCTTCGCGCCGGTCCCGAACGCCTCGTGCTTTGCCCGCAGCGTCTCAAGTCTCCGCAGGGACTTAAACAGCTGCTCCTGCACGGTGCCCGGCCTGTCGATATTCTTCACCAGGTTCCACTGGAACGCCCCCCGGTGGATATAGCGGGAGTCCAAACGCTTCTCCGGATCGTCCTTGTAAGTGTAGTCGTTTACCTGCCCGACCTCGTCCCCGCTGTAGATCACCGGGATCCCGGCCTGAAACAGCATAAACGCGTGCAGCATTACATCCAGGCGGATCGCCCGCTCCATACCGTGCTCGTCGCCGCAGAATCCGGCCTTCTCCACGCCGCACATGGACGCCGTCGTCCCGCAGAACCGGGCGTCCCGGGTGATCGGGTCGTTATTGTAGAGCTCGCCGCGGCTAAAGCTGTCCTCCAGCTTCCCGGTAAAGAAATCATTCAGGAACTGCTTGTGCGGTACCTGCTGCATCCCCCATTCCGCCAGCGTATCGTAATCCAGCCCCCAGCCGATATCGTCGTGGCAGCGCAGATAATTTAAAAATGTATACTCCCGCGGCAGGCCGTACACGGCATCCAGCTGCTTCTTAAGGAGCCGCACATCCTGAACCGCCACCGTGTGCCAGACCGTCGCCATCGTCGTTACATTATAAAGCATATGACATTCCGGCTTCTTAACGGTGCCGAAATACGGCGCCACCTTCACCGGCTCCATGACTACCTCGCCAAGCAGAAGCATCCCCGGACATACCGCTTCGCCGATCATGCGCATCATGCGCACCAGCGTATGTACCTGCGGCAGATTGCGGCAGGTCGTCCCCAGCTCCTTCCAGATATACGGCACCGCGTCCAGTCGGATCACATCGATTCCCAGATTCGCCAGGAACAGGCAGTTATAGACCATCTCGTTAAATACCACCGGATTCGCGTAATTCAGATCCCACTGATAAGGATAAAAGGATGTCATCACATGCTTGCCCACATCCGGCAGCCAGGTGAAGTTCCCCGGCGCCGTCGTCGGGAACACCTGGGGCACGGTCTTCTCGAACTGCATCGGGATCTCCCAGCTGTCATAGAAGAAATACCGGTCCTGGTACTCCTCCTCACCGGCCCGGGCGCGCCTTGCCCACTCGTGATCCTCGGAGGTGTGGTTCATCACAAAATCCAGGCACAGACTGATGCCCTGTTCATGACACTGATCCGCCAGCTCCTCCAGATCTTCAACCGTGCCCAGTTCCTTCTGCACCTTCCTGAAATCCGACACCGCGTAGCCGCCGTCAGACCGTCCCGCCGGCGATTCCATCAGAGGCATCAAATGCAGATAATTGACGCCGCAGGACTTCACATAATCCAGATGCTCCGCCACGCCCTTTAAATTCCCGGCAAACTGCCCCACGTACATCATCATTCCCAAAAGGCCGTTCCCCCGGTACCACTGCGGATCCGCCTCCCGCTCCGCATCAAGCGCCTTAAGCGGAGCCTTCCGGGCGTCAAAGATCTTTCGCAGATTGCCGCAAAGCTCGGTAAAGCGCGCTTCATCGTCATACAGCTCCATATAAAGCCATTTCAGCTCGTCGTAATGCCTGCCAAGCCGCTCCCCGAAAATGTCCTTTTTCTCCCTCACCGTTTACACTTCCTCGAAATAAGTATTTCTGCAATTTTATCATTTTGTTCCGCTGCTGTCAATCAGCCCGGCCTCCTTTCCCACATGCCGGCCCCTTCCCTCAGTTCGGTCCCCTTTTCCTCAGTTCGGCACCTTCCCCTCATGCCGGCACACTTTCCGCATGCCGGCGAAATCCGATCTGGGCGCTCCCAGCCCGCAAATAGAGCCGTTTCCTTCCCTGCGCATCCTGTCGAAAACGCCAATACACGGCGAAAATTATGCCCAAATGCCGTCTTTGTCAATATGCCTTAATATTCGCTTGATATTCGATCAAATTTAGGTATATAATGAAGATGGACGTTAGCAGCTTTATATAATATTTCACAACCGGATCCCGGATATTCGACTGCTTTTATGTGCGTTACGTTGAACATTTCCAAGCATTATTGTTCTGCAGGGCCATGTGCCGACGAAAGGAGCCTGACTTATGAGCAACGTCCTGTTTTCCATTTTCCCAAATGAGAGGTTCGTCGATCTGAGTTTGTATCAGTACGGGTGGGAACAGTGTGAACCTCTCCACTCCTGCGGCCCGGACGCCGGCAGCCACTATCTGTTTCATTATGTGATCGCCGGTGCGGGAACGCTGACTGCGACAGATCAAAATGGCGAAACACATGAATACAGCCTGAAAAGCGGCAACGGTTTTATGATTTTCCCCAAGCAGACCGCCTCTTACCGCGCGGACGAACATCATCCCTGGGAATATGCCTGGGTAGAATTTGACGGGCTGAAAGTGAAGGAGGCCCTGGAACTGGCAGGCCTGACCACGGACTCGCCCATTTACCACGCCAACACACGCGAATTGAGCATGGAGCTTAAAAACGAGATGCTTTACATAGCGCAGAACCCGGATCAGTCGCCGTTCCACCTGATCGGCCATCTGTATCTGTTTTTGGACTACCTGACGCGTTCTTCCTCCGCCAGACAACTGGTTCAGACCGGGAAACTGCAGGATTTCTATGTGCGGGAAGCGTTATCGTTCATCGAGCAGAATTTCCAGAACGATATCTCCGTGGAAGATATCGCGTCCTTCTGCAATCTGAACCGAAGCTATTTCGGCAAGATCTTCCGGGACGCGGTCGGCAAGACGCCCCAGGAGTTCCTGATCAGCTACCGGATGGGCAAAGCGGCGGAGCTTCTGAAGCTGACAAGCCTTTCCATCGGCAATATCAGCAGCGCCGTAGGCTATCCGAGCCAGCTGCATTTCTCAAGGGCATTCAAGAATGTATACGGAGTCTCACCGAGAGAATGGCGGAATGAGAACAAATTAATTACAAAATAGGGGACCGCGCGCGGTCCCCTTACAATTTGTTTAGTCTTCAGTTCCTTGCATGGCTGAACCATGGACTCACCTGTTTCTGATTTGTACTTCCTTTGTACTCTATTCAGTATGGCACGGAATCCGTTTTTTATGTATGCGGTTTTATTCCCGGCGCCAGCTGCCCTCCGGCATCCTCAAAGATTCCGAAAATCGGCGCGTCCGGATCCATAAAAAATGACATTGGCTCTCCGGTAGACGGATGTTGAAACGCCAGACCGCACGCGCAGAGCGCCAGTTGGCGGGATCCGCCCCCGAGAGCTTCTCTCCGGCCTGTCTGCCGCGGCCTGTCCTGCTCCGGCCGCCCCGGCTCCGGCTGTTCCGTTTCCGGCCGCCCCGGCTCCGGCTGTTCCGCTTCCGGTTGCCCCGGTTCCGGCCGTCCCAGCTCCGGCTGTTCCGCTTCCGGTCGCTTCGTCTCCGGTCGCTTCGTCTCCGCCCCATAGCGGGCGTCTCCCCACAGCGGAAGCCCGCGCCCCGCGAACTGTACGCGAATCTGATGATGGCGGCCGGTGAGAAGGCCGATCTCAACAAGCGTCAGCGGACCCGGCCCGGCCCATGCGGGCGGTTCCTCCGTCTCTTTCAGAACCCGGTAGCAGAGTTCGGCCCGTTTCGCGCCGTTTACTCCCTTTTCAACGATCCTGGACCGGTTCTCCTTCGGGTCCTTCAACAAGTAATCCACAAAGTTACCCACATTATCCACAAATTTTCCACACACAACGGCGCGATACGTCTTATTAATACCATTCCCCTGAATCCCGGCGCTCAAGGCCCCTGCGGCGGCTTTCGTCTTCGCGTAGACCATGATTCCCGACACCGGCTTGTCCAGACGGTGGATAACTCCCACGTACGGTTCGCCGTTTTGCTCCCCTCTGCAAGCCAGAACGTTTGCTTCTTTCCTTCCGCGGGAAGGACCGCCTGCCTCTTTCCATTCGCAGGCCGAGCCGCCCGCATTTTTCCTTCCGCGGACTGGGCCGCCTGTCTCTTTCCCTCCGCGGTCTGGGCCCCTTGTCTCTTTCCCTCCGCGGACTGGACCGCCTGCCTCTTGCCCTCTGTAAGCCGGGCCGCCTGCCGCGCCGGCGGTTCTGCGGATATGGTTGCGGATTTCGCTGACCATATCCGGCTCGAAGGAATGTCCGGCCTGGGACGCAATCCCCGCGGGTTTCTTTACAACAATAATGTCCCGATCTTCATAAAACACTTCCAGCATCTGTCTCTCCGTACCGTATAAACGGCTTTTTGCAAATTTTTATATTCAGGTCTTGCATTTTTCGTGCATAAGGCATATACTAGGTAATGACACATAGTTTTTAAAACTACATGCAAAAACATCGAGGTGATCATATGAATACAACAGGGAAGGAATTTCATATCAAGGACCCGGGCAGCGCCATCACGCATTTTATAGGCATGATCCTGGCCATGCTGGCGGCCATCCCCCTTCTCGTCAAAGCACACCACGAAGCAGGAAGCCTTGCCGCGGGTGCGCTGACTGTCTTTATCGTCAGCATGATCCTTCTGTACGCGGCCAGTACCATTTACCACACCTTTGACATTTCGCCGGCGGTGAACAAAGTTCTGCGCAAGATCGATCATATGATGATCTTTATCCTGATCGCGGGAACTTATACGCCGGTCTGCCTGGTAGTTCTGGGCGACCGCACCGGCTGGATGCTCCTGGCCCTGGTCTGGACCATTGCCATCGCGGGTATTATCATCAAGGCCTGCTGGATCACCTGCCCCAAATGGTTCTCCTCCGTCCTCTATATCTCCATGGGGTGGATCTGTGTGCTGGCGTTCACCAGGATCGTCCAGGCGCTTCCCCGGACCGCCTTCTGGTGGCTTCTGGCGGGCGGACTGATCTACACTGTCGGCGGCGTGATCTACGCGCTGAAGCTGCCGATCTTCAATTCCAGGCACAGAAGCTTCGGCTCCCACGAGATCTTCCATCTGTTCGTCATGGCCGGAAGTTTCTGCCATTACGTGATGATGTACCGGTTCGTGGCGTAACGCCTGACCCGCTGCGCGACGATATATAAATGCCTTCCGGTGATGAGCCGAAAGGCATTTTTATGTCAGTTTTCTGTCTTTATTTCGTCCTCGGCGGCGTCCTCAGACCGGGAATCGTCCGGCGCTTCCTCCGGACAGTCATCCGCTGCCGACATGCCGTTACCCGCCGCCGGTTCCGTTCCGGCCGGGTCTTCCAGCTCCGGTTTCTCCTCCGGCTCCGGCATCCCAGCCGCCTCATCCGCGGGCAGCTCCGGCTCTGTTCCGTCTGTCTCCGCCGCTACCTGTGTCCCGGCTGCCGCATCTGCGGCCTCCGCGGCCCCAGTGTCATTTCTTACAAACATGTGATAAACCGGCTCCTCGCCGTCCGCACTCTCCTCATCTGCGAACAGCGGCCGCATCTCCTGCGGATCCCGTTCTTCCTTCGGTATAAGCTTATTGAAAACTCTCTCCAGCAGGAAGGAATTAAGAAATGCGATCAGCGCAAACCCCAGCATAGTCAGAACCGGCAGCGACGTGATCGTCAGGATCACAACCACCGCATCGATAAGAATGATCCCGATCGTGTACAGGATATAACGGACGGAGATCAGAAATGCATTCGTGATCGTCTGCCTGACCGTGCCGTAAAATCTCGCCAGCACCGGAAATACATAAGTCAGCACCACGAACCACACGATCAGCAGCCCCAGAAACAGCGCCGTCGCCAGGATTCGAAACGTCCCGGCCGGAACGATATTGGCCGTAAGCACGAACCAAACATCCGCGATCAGGATAATACCCGTCATAAGAAGGATCAGCCAGATGATCGTCGCCTGGCGGAAATTCTGCTTAAAGGAATGGAAAAACGACCGGATCGTGTACCCGTCGTCATCCCTGGCCAGTTTCAGCGTCACATAATACACAGCCGTCGTACTGGCTCCGATCGTAAAGACCGGAATGCTGCAGATCAGCCAGAGTATATTCAGAATCAGCACATCCCAGAATTTACCGATGAACCGCATCACCGGATTGTCATAACTAAAAATTCCCTTCATGGTAATGATTGCCTCTTTTCTTCAACATTTCATATCGTACGGGAAACTTATCTTTCATTATACCTGATATTCCGCCAAAAATCAATTTGTTCTGTTGTATCCGTCGATTTTTTTGTGAAACCGCAGCTTTCCAGCACCCGAATCGACGCCATGTTGCCGGCGTCCGTCCTCGCCCACACCGTAAGCGCGCATCCTGCGCCGCGGGCGCACGCGCCCGTCAGCATATCCAAAATCCCGCGGCACGATTCCTTTGCGTATCCCCGTCCGCGGTACGGCGTAAAAATGTGGTAGCCTAATTCCAAGTTCAGCGCTTCTTCCGCCGCGCTTTCTTCCCGGTCAAACTTCCGGCCGGCCGCGGTAACGCCCGCCTTGCCGATCAGTCTGCCGCTTTCCCGGTCGGTCAGCGCCCAGATTCCGTATTCATAGAACCCGTACTGGCAGCGGATATAGGACTCTAAAAGCTCCGGCGTATAAAAGATCCGATCCGCCTCGTTCCCGCCCTCCTCCTGCGCGGCGTCCGCCGCGTCGCTTACGGTAAATTCCCGGACTATAAGACGTTCTGTCTCCGTTATGATCCACGGAAGTCCCAGATGGCGGCGCAGCACACGCTCCAGATATGCATGATCTGCCGCCGCCCGCGTTTCCACCACATACCGCACCGGAAGAATATCCCGCACCCTTCCAGACTCCGTCCCCTGACTTTCCGCACCGGCAGCAGCCTGTCCGGACGACGTACTCCGGCTCTCCGCACCGGCAGCAGTCATTCCGAACTCTATGCCCCAGCTCTCCGCACCGGCAGCAGCCCTACCAGACTCTGTGCCCCAGCTCTCCGCACCGGCAGCAGCCCTACCGTACTCTGTGCCCCAGCTCTCTACACCAACAACAGCCCTTCCGGCGGCCTGCGCCGCCAGAAGGGCCTCTCTCTCGTCCGACAGAACCACGATATGCGGTTTTCCTTCCGTCCATACGGTTCGTTCTTCTGTCACGTTCTTCTCCATTCATTCTGCCGTTCCGGCACCTTATACGCCGGCAGCTTTCCGTTCCGGCAGGCGGCAAGGCAGCAGCTTTTCGCTTCGGCAGGCAACCGTATCCAGCCCCAGCATATGCATCCCGGCCGCTGCGTCTTCGCTTACCGCTTCTCCGGCTCCGGATACTCCTCGCCGAAGGTCTCCACGGTAACGGTCTTGATCTTCTGCTCCTTTAACGGGCGGTCATTATAGTCTGTCCGTACAGCCGCGATCTCATCCACCACATCCATTCCCTCCGTCACCTTGCCGAAGGAGGCATATGCGCCGTCCAGGTGCGGAGCGTCCTCATGCATGATGAAGAACTGGGATCCGGCGGAATTGGGGTTCATCGCGCGCGCCATCGAAAGCACGCCCCTTGTATGCTTTAAGCTGTTGGGGTAGCCATTCTGGGCGAACTCACCCTTGATGGAATAACCGGGACCGCCGGTGCCGATGCCGTCCGGGCATCCGCCCTGAATCATGAACCCGCTGATCACCCGGTGGAAGATCAGCCCGTCATAGAACCCCTTCTTCACCAGACTGATAAAATTCCGGACCGTATTCGGCGCGATCTCCGGATACAGCTCCGCCTTGATCTTCTTTCCGTTCATCATCTCGATCGTTACGACTGGATTTGGCATATCGTCTCTCTCCTTTTCTGTATTGGCGCAGGCATTTCCTGTATTCTTAACCGGCCGCAGCCGGCAGGCGCCGCGCTATATGATATTGTATTCCTTCTCGTGACCAATGGTCGTGCCCTCTCCGTGTCCCGGATACACCTCCGTATTATCCGGCAGCGCAAACAGCTTCTCCGATACCGACACGAACAGTTTCTCCTGACTGCCTGTGGGAAGGTCCGTCCGCCCCACCGACTCGCAGAACAGGGTGTCGCCGCTTATAAGCACCGCGTCCGCCTCGTCATAATAGCAGACGCTTCCTTCCGTATGTCCAGGCGTGAAGATCACTCTCCAGTCGGCGTCCGCCAGATGCAGCGTCTCACCGTCCCGCAAAAGCCGGTCCGGCTCCAGCGCCATGCTCTCCCCCGTCATACCGGTCAGATTCATGGACGGTTCCGCCAGGAGCGCCGCTTCCTTTTCTCCGGCGCAGACCGGCGCGTGAAACGTACGCCGGATATCCTCCGCCGCCAGAATGTGATCGAAATGCCCGTGGGTCAGAAGGATCGCCTCCGGCCTTAAGCACATTTCCCGGCACTTCTTTATGATAAAGGGAGCGTTGTCCGCCGGATCCACGATTACGCATTTTCCCGGCTTCTCATCCGTCCCTTTCTCCCTGTAAATGATGTAGCAGTTTGTCTCTGCCATGCCAAGCACGACGCCGGCAATCTTTAAATGCTCCATCCGCATTACCCTGCCTTTTTCTGAATCTGCCTTTTTCCGGCGACATTCCCGCAGCTTATCCGCTGCGTCCTGCCGTTTAACCCGCCGCCCTCTCGATATCCAGCATACCGCCGATCCGCCGCGTCCTGTCGTTTATCCCGCTGCCCTCTCGATATCCAGCACACCGCCGATCCGCCGCGTCCTGCCGTTTAACCCGCCGTCCTCTCGATATCCAGCACACCGTCGATCTGCCGCAGTTTCTCCGTGAGTCTCGCCAGCGCCTCCGCGCCGGGAATGTCGAAGGTCATGACGACGGTGGCCTTCCCCTGCCGATTGGTGCGCACATTGATGGACGTGATATCCACCTGGCGCTCCGTAAATATCTTCGATATATCGACCAAGAGCCCGATCCGGTTGTTGGCAAAGATCTGTATCTCCGTCGTATATTTCTCCTGGCCTTCTCCGCCTTCCGGCTTCTGCCACTCGGCGTCGATCAGCCGGGCACGCTCCTCCTCCGGAAGATTGATCATGTTCACGCAGTCCGTCCGATGAATGGACACGCCGCGGCCCCTGGTCACGAAGCCCACGATCTCGTCCCCCGGCACCGGATTACAGCAGCGGGAGAAACGAACCGCCACGTCGTGGATCCCCTTGACGACGATGCCGCTCTGCGGCTTCTTCATCTTCACGGGAGGCGCCTTGCTGCTGTTCATGTCGCTTAAGCCGTCCAGGATCTGCGTATCGGTGATCTCGCGCTTTAACTTCTTGTCGCGCTCCTCCAGCATCTTATTGATGACCTGGCCTTCTTTTAAGCCGCCGTGGCCGATGGATGCCAGCACAGAATCCCAGTCCTTGAAGGCGTATCGCTGCATCACCTTCTCCATGAACTCCGGTTTGCTGATCTCCGCGTAGTTGATTCCCTTGGCCTTGCAGTAGCGGTCGATCATCTCCTTGCCGCGGATGATATTGTCTTCCTTCAGTTCGGTCTTGAACCACTGGTTGATCTTATTGCGGGCCTGGGTGCTTTTGACCAGCGCCAGCCAGTCCCGGCTGGGACCCTTGGCGTTCTGAGATGTAATGATCTCGATCTGATCGCCGGTCTGGATCTGGTAATCGATATTCACCAGCTTGCCGTTGACGCGGGCGCCTACCATTTTATTTCCTACGGCGCTGTGGATCGCATAGGCGAAATCGATCGGCGTGGACCCGCTCGGCAGAGTCTTCACATCGCCGGACGGCGTAAAGCAGTAGACGCTGTCCGAAAACAGGTCCAGATCGCCCTTGACCATGCTCAAAAATTCGCTGGAATCATCCGTATCCCTCTGCCATTCCAGGATCTGACGAAGCCATGCCATCTTTGCAGCCTCGTCTCCCGCCGCAGTAACGCCGCTGCCGCTTTCTTTGTATTTCCAGTGAGCCGCGATACCGTATTCCGCAGTCCGGTGCATTTCATAGGTCCGGATCTGGATCTCGAAAGGCTGCCCGGTACCGGAGAACAGCGTCGTATGCAGCGACTGGTACATATTCGGTTTCGGCATGGCGATATAATCCTTGAAACGGCCGGGGATCGGCTTATACATCTCATGGATGATACCCAGGGCCGCGTAGCAGTCCTTCACAGATTCAACCATGATCCGTACCGCAAACAGATCATAGATCTGATCGATGGTCTTATTCTGATTGATCATCTTCTTATAGATACTGAAGAAATGCTTGACCCGGCCGCCTACGGTGGCCTCGATGCCGGCTTCCTGCAGATTCTCATCAATTTCGCTCACGATGCCCTGCAAAAATGCCTCGCGGGCGTCTTTTCTTAAATTGACCTTCTCTACCAGGTCGTAATAGACCTCGGGTTTTAAGAATTTCAGCGACAGATCGTCCAGCTCGATCTTGATCTTGGATATACCGAGCCGGTCCGCAATAGGGGCGTAGATTTCCAGCGTTTCCCTGGCCTTCTCCTTCTGCTTCTCCGGCGCCCAGAACTTACCGGTGCGCATGTTGTGCAGGCGGTCGGCCAGCTTAATGATGATCACGCGGATATCCTTGGCCATAGCCAGGAACATCTTTCTCAGATTCTCCGCCTGGATCTCCACTTTATCCTTGTCCCAGGACAGCTGGGTCAGCTTTGTAACGCCGTCCACCAGAAACGCCACGTCGGAGCCGAACTCCCTTGTCATGTCCTCCAGCGTCATACCGGTGTCTTCCACTACGTCGTGGAGAAGGCCGGCGGCGATAGTCTCCTTATCCATCTCCAGGTCAGCCAGAATGATTCCAACACAAAGAGGGTGAATGATATAGGGTTCACCCGATTTGCGCTTTTGATCCTTATGGGCATCTTTAGCCAGCAGATATGCCTTTTCTACAAGGGAAATGTCATCGGAAGGGTGGTATCTGCGGATACTCGTGATCAGATCCTGATACAGCTCCTTCGGACTTGTAAATGACGCCGGAGCTTCCAGTTCCTGCTCCAACGGCTCTTTGGCCGTTTCCGGTACTGCTGTTTTCTGTTCCGGCGGCTCTTTGGCCGTTTCCGATACTGTGGTTTCCTGTTCCGGCGGCTCTTTGGCCGTTTCCGGTACTATGGTTTCCTGTTCCGGCGGCTCTTTTGACAATTCCTGCGCCATACTGTCACCTTCTCTATACATAGCGCGTCTCCCTCAGAAATGCGAGAGAAACGCGGAACCTGCGAAAAATAATGAATTTATTATAATGATATTCATGGGAAAATGCAAGGGTTATTTCTCGCAGAGGGCCGGATTGCCCATTTGCGGCAGTTAAAAATACGAGGAGAGCGTCACTGGCGCGTTTTTTGCATATTGTCGTAATATCAAACAGGACAGGTAAGGCCGCGGCGGCTGTCCCTGTCCTGTAAACCTACTCTATTTTCCTTCGTAAACGATCACGGAATCCACGTCGTAACCGGCAAGCTTTTCACGGCCCTTAAGTCCGGCAAGCTCCATGATAAAGCAGATCTTGACGACTTCACCGCCCAGCTGCTCTACCAGCTTAACGATCGCTTCAATGGTTCCGCCGGTCGCGATCAGATCATCAATAATGACTACCTTCTGTCCCGGTTTAATGGAATCCTTATGCATCTCGATCACAGCGCTTCCGTACTCCAGATCGTACTCCATGCTGACGGTCTCACAGGGAAGTTTGCCCTTCTTACGGACCGGCACAAAGCCCTTGTGCATGGCGTAAGCCACAGGTACGCCGAAAATAAAGCCGCGGGACTCAGGCCCTACAACCACGTCAAAATCCTTGTCCTTTAAAAAGTCCAGGATACCGTCGATCGCCAGCTTCAGGCCGTCGGGATCCTGCAGGATCGTGGTGATATCGCGGAAAATAATTCCCGGCTCCGGAAAATCCGGTATGCTTCTTACATAATCCTCTACTTTCTTCATATTGCTGTCCCTCTCTCTATTCTTTCTTCCGTACCCGGGAAAAGCCGTCCCGGACGCGCGCTGTCCGCGCGCTGCATGGCCTCATCTTCTTTATCATATCACTTTGCGGATTTCAAGGCAAGCGGCAGATATACATTTTACAGAAACCGTCGGTATTCGGGAAACGGGTACACGGTTTGCCGCCCTGCTGCCTGCAGGCGCCGTCCGACGCAAACGCTACTTTCTGGGATGCGCTCCCTGATAGGCCCGCCGCAGAGAATCCGTCTCCTTCGACACATACACCGCGTACATCTGCGCAGCAGCCGGATCCGCATGTCCCAGCATAGTCTGCACCGCCCGGATATCCGCGCCGCCTCCGATCAGATGCGCCGCAAAGGAATGGCGCAGAGTGTGGGGAGTGATATCCGCCGCGATCCCTGCCTTCTCTCCGTAATACTTGATGATTTTCCAGAACCCCTGGCGGCTCATCGGCTGGCCGCTGCAGTTGACAAACAGCTCCGGAATCTCATTCCCCTTTAAAAGCTTCCCGCGGGCCTGCTCCAGATAGCGGATGAGCGCCTGCCTGGCCGTCCGGCCGAAAGGCACGGTTCTCTCCCTTTCTCCGTAATGGCAGGTCACAAAGCCGATCTGCATGTTCACATCCTCAAGCCGCAGACGGATCAGCTCCGATACCCGCAGACCGGTTGCATACAAAAGCTCAAGCATGGCCTTATCACGAAGCTCCTTCGGCGTCGTATCCTGCGGCTGCGCCAGCAGCCGGTCCACCTCCTCCACAGACAAGATCCCCGGCAATTTCCGCTCCACATGGGGCGTCTTCAGAAGCTCCGTCGGATCCCTGCGCAGATTACCCTGACGAAGTTCATAATGAAAGAAAGCGCGCATAGATGCCATCACTCTGGAGATCGTAGTCGCAGCCTTGCCGCTTTTCTCCAGGTGGAGAATATACGAATTAAGGGAGGTCTTCGTAACCTTTGAAACGCCGGTAATCCCGCGGCCCTCCAGATATTCCGCCATTTGGCTTAGGTCCCGCTCATAAGACACCAGCGTGTTGTGGGAAGCCTTCTTCTCCTCCCGCATATATTCCATAAATGCCTTGATCTCCGTCCCCATGATACTCCCCCACGCCCTCCCCAAAAGGGCCTGATCTAACCTTTGTTTTAACATTATAGCCCTAATTTTTGATAAAATCAAACATAAATTTCCCACTTATATCCAGTTTTTCACTTGATTTACATAAAAAATACAACATATGGAAGGGGAAATTCTCCCACTCACCAAATGTTGTAAAAATAAAATTGTATTTTTTTAAAAACGCGGAAGAAGCGGATTCAGATAGGCTTCCGAAAATATCCCCGCGGCCGCCAAAGCCGTCAAAAGGAACCACGCCCGCAGCTTCAGACGGTCCAAACCCTCACCCGCGCGTACCGCCATAAATATCCAAACCGGCAGGTAAAAAATCCACTGCGGAAATACCGAAAACAGGAAAATGGGCAGGCCCAAAAGCCCACGGTCGAACGTCAGCGCCGCAACCAGCAAACCGCAGCCCGCGCCGGCCATAAACGCGATCACGGCAAATCCGCCGGCGGCCAGCGGCGTCATGCCGACAAGCGCCGCAATACCAAATTCCGACAGCCGCTGCCCGGCTGTATAACCTAACAGGCTTCGCTGCTGCTTCGCCGTCAGACTGCCGTAACCCGCAGGGAACCGGCTGAAACTTCCGACCAGGTCCCTTAACTGTCCTCCCAGGAAATTGGCCAGGATCGTCCCGGCAGCCGTACCGCAGAAAAGGCAGCAAAGAAGCACCATCGGATAAGTCAGTTTCAATCTATGTATCACAGGCTCCATCCCTCTTTCACCAGGTTTACGCCGGCTGTCCGTTTCTACCGGCAACAGATATGCTGCCCTTAAACATACATATCTTATGAAGTCTATGAAACATACCCCGCAGATATGCCGAAGAACCATCCGCCGCGGGCTCACTGTCTGCCCGTGAACCTCCGGCGGAAAGGCCGGCCACGAAGTTACTGTCTGCCCTTGAACCTCCGGCGGAAACACCGGCCACGAAGTTACTGTCTGCCCTTGAACCTCCGGCGGAAACACCGGCCACGAAGTTACTGTCTACTCGTGAAGCTTCGCCGCATAGGCGCAGATTGCCGCCACAGTCTTACCATCGGTCAGCTTTCCCTCAAAGATCAGCTTCAAAAGATCCTCAAGTTTCCAGGCTTCCACCTCGATCACTTCGTCCTCGTCGAGATGCTGATGGGATGGGATCAGATTCCTGGCCACGAAAATATCGATCGCCTCGTCGCAAAAGGCCACCGTCGTATTAACGCTTATCAGATATTCCATATTCTCCGTGCGAAACCCGGTTTCTTCCTCAAGCTCCCGGTACGCGCAGTCGATCTTCGGCTCTCCCGGCGCATCCAGCTTGCCGGCTGGGATCTCCAGCGTCTCCCGGTCCAGCGCGTTACGGAACTGCCGCACCATCAGGATCTTTCCGTCGTCAGTAACCGGCACAACCGCGGCGGCGCCGTCGTGATGAATGAAATCCCAGTGAGCTTCATGCCCGTTGGCAATCACCGTATCCTCGTATATCTTAAGGATCGTCCCCTGATACTTAAGCTGCCTGTCCAGGCGAATCACTTTATCTGCCACATAAATTCCTCCTTCTATTCGATCAGCGCGCCGGTGGAATCCACCCGCAGGCCCAGGCCGTCCGGCACAACCATATTCACCAGCATAGCCCCGCTCTCCGGATCGCAGTAATAGGACTTACCATTCCAGTCGATCCAGCCGGTCACCATATAGCCCTTAGAATCGAAATAATACCATTTGCCGTCAATATACTGCCAATTGCTTGTCGTATAGCTCCCGTCGGCATTCCGGTACCACCAGCGCGACCCTTCCGCGATCCAGCCATACATATCTTGATAATATGGCTGTGTTTCTAAATCGATCAGCGGGCCGCTACCTACCGGGAGCGGGTATTTCTGCCGGATCGATTCCGCAGCCGCACTGTCCACCGTTACCCGCCCGGAATCCGTCCATCTGCTTCTTACTGCTGCGTTCCAGCGGTCCACCGCACGTACTTTATAGTAATACGCCCCCTCAAGGCGCATATATTTTCCCATATCATAATTCGGCGACTCCGTTTGCACGGCCGAACCCTGCCGCTTCTCATCTCTATACAGCTGAACTTCATAATAGCCGGCATTCACAGCCGGGGACCATACGGCAGTAGTTGTCGAGTCCCAGGATGCCTCAGCAATTCCCCCCACCTGCTCGCGAAGGGAAGGAAAGCGCAGCTGCAGGATATATACGAACAGATTCTCATCATAATACCCGTATTCGCTCTCAGCGCCTATAATCCGGGTTCCTGACCGCTTCACGGAAAATGTCCGGCCATCTTCCGACCGAAGATATACTTTAACTCTCGGGACATCCTGGCTGCCCCACACCTCGTTGGTATTAAGGAGTTCCGCATCCTGCACCTCGCATCCGTCACTCAGAACCGTAAATTCAAAATCCAGGATGGAACACTTCCTGCCGGTCTGGATATCCGCCGTTACCTCCAGCTCAATCCTGTCGATCGGATCTTCCTCCGCCAAAGACGCGAACGTCATCGTAAGCGCCAGCATCGCAAAGGCTGCCGTTCCCACAATCTTCCTGCGCATATGCTTCATACTCCTCCCCCTTTCCGTAAATAAAACTTTCGGGTGAAAAAGAAGCCCTATAGGCTCCTATAAGGCTTCTTCTCAATACGTCAATCTGTTATTTCGCGTAATCCGTAACTCTCGATTCGCGGATCACATTCACACGAATCTGTCCCGGATACTCCATGGACTCCTCGATCTTCTTGGCAATATCCCGGGCCATCAGCACCATATCGTCATCGCTGACCTGCTCCGGAATAACCATAATGCGAACCTCGCGTCCCGCCTGAATCGCATAGGACTTATCCACGCCCTTGAAGGAATCGGTAATCTCCTCAAGCTGCTTTAAACGGTTGGTGTAGGTTTCGAGCGTCTCGCGCCGTGCGCCCGGACGGGCTGCCGATATCGTGTCCGCCGCCTGTACAATGCAGGCGATCAGGCTCTCCGGCTCTACATCGCCGTGGTGAGACTCAACGGAATTGACTACGATCGCGGATTCCTTGTACTTCCTGCACAGATCCGCGCCCAGCTTTACGTGGGAACCTTCGACCTCATGGTCGATAGACTTGCCGATATCATGCAGTAAACCGGCTCTCTTTGCCATGCGGACGTCCACGCCAATCTCCGCGGCCAGCAGACCTGCCAGCTGCGCTACCTCGATCGAATGCTTTAACGCGTTCTGTCCATAGCTGGTACGGAATTTCATCTTACCCAGAAGCTTTACAAGCTCCGGATGGATACCGTGGATTCCGACTTCGAGGACGGCTGCTTCGCCCTCCTCGCGCATATTCATCTCGACCTCCCGCTGTGCCTTCTCCACCATCTCCTCGATCCTGGCCGGATGGATGCGGCCGTCTACGATCAGTTTCTCAAGGGCGACCCTCGCCACTTCACGTCTGACCGGATCGAATCCGGACAACACAACCGCTTCCGGCGTGTCGTCGATGATCAGTTCCACGCCGGTCATCGTCTCAAGCGTACGGATATTCCGTCCCTCGCGTCCGATAATGCGTCCCTTCATCTCATCGCTGGGCAGCTGTACGACCGATACCGTGGTCTCCGCCACATGGTCCGCCGCGCATCTCTGAATAGCGGTTACGATGTATTCCTTCGCTTTCTTATCCGCTTCCTCCTTCGCCCGGGCTTCCAGTTCCTTCACTTTCTTCGCAGCGTCATGCTTCACATCATCCTCGATCATATGAAGCAGGTAATCCCTGGCCTGCTCTTTCGTCAGTCCGGAGATGCGTTCCAGTTCTGTCAGCTGTCTACTGCGCAATTCCTCCGCTTCCGCCAGCTTCCTGTTCAGATTCTCCTCACGCGCTGTCAGGCTTGTCTCCCTGCGTTCCAGTGTTTCTGCTTTCTTGTCCAGATTTTCTTCCTTGCTAAGTACACGTCTTTCATACCTTTGAAGCTCTGCCCTGCGTTCCTTGGTTTCTTTATCTAATTCATTCTTCGTCCGGATGGACTCTTCCTTGGCTTCCAGGAGAGCTTCTCGCTTCTTTGTCTCTGCGGTCTTTAATGCTTCATCTATGATTTCTCTCGACTTTTCTTCCGCACTGCCGATCTTGCTTTCATATGTCTTCTTTCGGTGTGCGACCGCCAATACCCAGGTAATCGGAGCTACAATGATCATTGTGAGCAACACAGGTATTATATACGACACAGGAGCACCTCCTTATTAAATTTTCATTGTACGATAATACAACACTCTAATTTTATACTGTTTTGTGCATCATGTCAAGAAGTTTTGGCGATACTTCACCGTGTCCGTATGATTCTTGTCACAGTTCACCAAGAGCTGCACCATCCCCGGAGTCTGTTCCCATCATGCGGCTGACGTTCTCATAGGAATATCCCTTCCGCATAAGAGCCGCCCGCAGTTTCCGGCGCTGCGCGGCGTCACAGGCTCCCGGGCAATACCCCTTCTTCTCCAGAAATGCGCGGATCTGCTCCTGCTCTGATATCTGACAATCCCCCATAAGCTCCGCGATCTGCTCTGCTCCGAGCCCCTTCCGAAGCAGATCCTCCTGAATTCGGCGCCGGCTGCGGCGCTGCCCGTAGATCTCGATATAACGCCTTCCATATTCCTGATCATCCACATAGCCATACTCCCGCAAAAATGAGACCGCACGGCCGACCGCTTCCTCCGGATAATATCCTTCCAGAAGCTTCCGGCGTATCTCCTGCTCCGTCCTGTCATGCGACTGAAGAAGGTAGAGCGCCCTCTCCCGGGCCCGAGGCCCAAGGATCGTATCCAGGATCTCCCGGTATCTGCCCTCCGTCAGTTCCTTCCCAACCTCGATCTCATATCTGCGCACTTCCCCCTTATATAAAGCAAAGGCAAAGCCCGCATCTGTACAGACTTTGCACCTTCGCTTATCAAGGGAGACAATATCTGTCACCCTCACGTCTCTTTCTTCTGACCTCCTGCCGGCATGTCAACGCCCCGTTCCGCCGGAAATGAATTATCCGCTTCTCCGGCTTCTATCAGGCATCCGCTTCCTGTCCGGCTCCCGCCGCCGTGGCCGCGTCATTCGCTCGCAGTCCATAAAACTCTCTCACCTTATTCTCGATCTCCAGGCATACCGCCGGATTCTCCTGCAGATACGCCTTCGCGTTCTCGCGTCCCTGACCGATCCGGGCTCCCTGATACGCATACCAGGCGCCGCTCTTTTCGATAATGTTCACCTTCGCGGCCAGATCCAGAATATCGCCCTCACTGGAAATTCCCTTACCGAACATAATATCAAACTCCGCCTCTTTAAACGGCGGCGCGATCTTATTCTTCACGACCTTCACACGGACATGGTTGCCGACCACCTCGCCGCCCTGCTTAAGACTCTCGGTCCTGCGAACCTCCATGCGCACCGACGCGTAGAACTTCAGTGCGCGGCCGCCGGTCGTCGTCTCCGGATTGCCGAACATAACGCCGATCTTCTCACGGATCTGGTTGATAAAGATCACGCTGCAGTTGGTCTTGCTGACCACGCCGGTCAATTTCCGCAGCGCCTGGGACATCAGGCGCGCCTGCAGTCCTACGTGGGACTCACCCATCTCGCCGTCGATCTCCGCCTTTGGCACCAGCGCCGCCACGGAGTCCACAATAATAATATCCACCGCGCCGGAACGGACCATGGTCTCCGTTATCTCCAGCGCCTGCTCTCCGTTATCCGGCTGCGAAATATAGAGGTTATCGATATCCACGCCGATATTCCGCGCGTAGACCGGATCCAGGGCGTGCTCCGCGTCGATGAACCCGGCGATCCCGCCCCGCTTCTGGACCTCAGCCACCATATGCAGGGCTACCGTCGTCTTACCGCTGGACTCAGGACCATATATCTCAATAATACGTCCCTTGGGGATCCCGCCCAGCCCGAGGGCCAGATCCAGGCTCAGAGAACCCGTAGGAACCGTCTCTATATTCATATTCGCGCCGTTATCGCCAAGTTTCATCACGGAGCCTTTGCCGTATGCCTTCTCGATCTGTGTCAGGGCCGCATCCAGGGCCTTCATCTTGTCATCTCTATTCATATTATCCTCCAATCGAACATGTGTTCACATTCATTATCATAATACATCTGCCTGTACTTGTCAACTGTTTTTTCACATTTCGCCTGTATCCGGACCGCCGTATCTGACAGCCTGTCCGACCGGTTCTTCCGCACCGGTCCGCGTTTCTTTTATTTTCTCCTTTTTCCGTGCCGGTCCGCGCTTCTTTTATTTTCTCCTTTTCTCCGGTGCCGGTACAGCGGTAAGATTAGTCTTCTCCCATAAAACGCCCGCTGCAGTATTTCCGGCAGATATATTCCATGAAATTAACTTCTTGACATGACTGATCGTTCTCTACTGGGGTTCTTCGGCGGAACGCCGCTCCTGTCATCCGTGACAGCCTGTGAATCTTTGACGCAGCCATACAGCTGATACCATAGAAGAATCCTATGGTTAGAAAATACCACACATTCCCAAAATATGCAAGATAATTATTCCAAAATCCGGTTCAGTCCGCTAAAAGCCTTTCCACATCTAAAAGCCCCCATCCCTGCTGGTTCCGCGGCAGTCCCATGTCTGCCGACCGTTCCCGAAGACGCAGCTTCACGTCCCGGTTGCTCATGTCCGGATATTTCTCTAAAAGGAGAGCGATCGCCCCGGCTACGACCGGAGTGGACATCGACGTTCCGCTCTTGACGGCATAGCGTCCCGGCTCATTGCTGCAGCTGACGATGCCGGCGCCGGGCGCCACGATCTCCGGTTTGCAGATGCAGGCTCCCGTAGGCCCGCGTCCGGAATAATCCACCATCCGGTTCCCCATGACGCTGACCTCCTTATGGTCGTCGGAGCACCCCACGGTGATCACCTTCCGGCTGATTCCGGGCGTCGTTACCGTCATGTAACCCGGTCCGTTATTTCCGGCCGCCACCACGACCACCAGGCCGTCGTCCCACGCCGCATCCACCCCCCGAACCAGCGCGGAATTTTCACTCATATTCCTGCGGGAATAAGAGCCAACCGATATATTTATGATCCGGATGCCTAAAGCGTCTTTGTATTCCCGGATCCACCGAAGCCCCATCAGTACGTCGGACGCGAAGCCCCCGCCCTTGGCATCCAGCACTTTGACGGAAATGAGATTGCAGCCGGGGGCGATTCCCTGATAACGCCCGCCGGACGCCGCGCCGCTTCCGCCGATAATAGCGGAAATATGCGTGCCGTGACCGTTGTCGTCGTAGGGCTCCCGCCGCCGGTGCAGTACATCGAAGAAAGCGGTGATACGCTGTCCGAAATCCTCATGCGGATAGATGCCCGTATCCAGGACCGCCACTCCGACGCCGCGGCCGGTAAGCCCCGAATAGCCGGGTTCCATACAATGAATGATCTGCCTCGCCTGATTCAAAGCATTCCATCCTTCTTTTCAATCTCATAATCAGTCTATTCCGCAGAGCGCGTTTTTGACAGTGCTGACCAAAGAAAGCAGCGAGGGGAATTAAGAATTTCTTCATAATCTATTCAAACAATCTACAATCTTTTTCCGGGGCCGTGTGCTATACTTTTAAACGTAAAGAAAAGCGAGAAACCTTACTTCAATCACACTCCTTTATCCTTTGACATCCTAATCCTGGCATACAAGAAAACCTGTCATCGCCGACAGGTTTTTTGCCGTTTATATGGTTTTTACCGCTTCAGAAAAGCGCCGTCTGCGGCGCGGCGGCGCTCAAACGTTCTATTTCCGGTATTTATCCATCACATCGCAGAAATCAAATGTGGCGAAATAGTCCTTCGGCGTCTCCGCCCGCCGGATCATCTCAAAAGAACCGTCCTCATGCAGCAGGATCTCCGAGGAACGCAGCTTTCCATTGTAATTATATCCCATAGAAAAGCCGTGCGCTCCGGTGTCGTGGATCACCAGCAGGTCGCCCATGTCGATAGCCGGCAGCATCCGGTCAATGGCGAATTTGTCATTGTTCTCGCAGAGGGAGCCGACCACGTCGTACTTGTGGTCGCAGGGCGCGTTCTCCTTGCCCATGACCGTAATGTGGTGGTAGGCGCCGTACATGGCCGGGCGCATCAGGTTCACCGCGCAGGCGTCCACGCCGATATATTCTTTGTATGTGTGCTTTTCGTGGATGGCCCGGGTCACCAGGCAGCCGTAGGGCGCCAGCATAAAGCGGCCAAGTTCCGTGTAAATGGCCACATCGCCCATGCCCGCGGGCGTCAGCACCTCCTGATAGACTTTCCGCACTCCCTCGCCGATCGCCATAATATCGTTGGGCTCCTGGTCCGGCCGGTAGGCCACGCCCACGCCGCCAGAGAGGTTGATGAACGCCACCTTCGCGCCGGTCTCCTTCTGCAGCTTCACCGCCAGTTCAAAAAGGATCTTCGCCAGCGTCGGGTAATATTCATTCGTCACGGTGTTGCTGGCCAGAAACGCATGGATACCGAACCGCTTCGCTCCTTTGGATTTCAAGATGCGGAACGCTTCGAAGATCTGCTCCGTGGTCATGCCGTACTTGGCGTCGCCGGGGTTGTCCATGACGCCGTTGCTCATAGCGAATACGCCGCCGGGATTGTAACGGCAGCTGATGGTTTCCGGAATATAGCCCAGGGTGTCCTCCAGGCACCGGATATGCGTAATATCGTCCAGATTAATGATCGCGCCAAGATCCGCGGCAAGCTTAAATTCCGCGGGCGGCGTCTCATTGGACGAGAACATGATCTCGTGACCTGCAAAGCCGCAGGCGTCCGACATCATCAGTTCGGTCATGGACGAGCAGTCGGTACCGCAGCCGCGCTCCCGCAGGAGCTTTAAGATAAATGGATTCGGGGTGGCTTTTACAGCAAAATACTCGCGAAAACCCGGATTCCAGGCAAACGCGGCGCGCAAGCGCTCCGCATTTTCGCGGATGCCGCGCTCGTCGTAGAGATGGAAGGGGGTTGGAAACTGAGAGGCGATTTCTTCAAGTTTTTCCAGAGTTACGAAGGGTTTCTTTTCCATGGCAGAATGACTTCCTTTCATTGCATAGTATCTCTATTATCATTCGTTATAGCGGCGGCGCAGGCAGGGCCGGCTGCGCTGGCAGAATCCGCAGAGCAGGGGGCAGGCGAACCGCCAGCGGCGCAGAGGGGCTGCAGCCGCATATAAGCGAAAATGAGTCCGCGTGGGATACAACTTAGCATTGTAACCTACACGGACCTCTTTGTCCACTTATTTCTGGTTTTTTGTGATGACACTTATTTCTGATTTTTGTGATAATGAATACTGTGAGGGACGGGCTGCCTGCGGGCTGCGCCGCAGGGACGCCTGGGGGGAGGAAACGCAGCATTCTGCTCCGCCGTGCTGCCATTCATAATCCGGCGCTGCGAACGATGTTCCTTCGGGTGACATTAATGGGCGCCGGATTATTCATGGAGGGCTTCGCCCTATGCGGTGAAGCAGCCCGGAACGGGCTTGTGAGCGAGCTCACGCCCGTTCCGTACTGCTTTACCGCGCACGGCTCATGGCTAGGCCACGTTTACGATCCGCATCATGTTCGTGTGCATCGCCGGAAGATCTTTTCGGTCATAGTTGACCAGGCCGGCGGTGATGACCGCGATATCTCCTGAGGTAAAAATTCCTTTCTCCTTCAGGTACTCGATAGACGACTCAATCAGAGCGTCGGTGGAGCTGGCGCGCATAGCCAGGAAGGGGCGGACACCCCAGTAGATCTGCATCTGCCGCACCGCGATGGCTGTGGGCGACATACCGATGACCTGCACGTCGGAGCGCCATTTGGACAGGAGGCGGGCTGTGAATCCGCTGATGCTGGGGGCGACGATCGCCTTCGCGTCCAGATCATGGGCCGTGGACACGGAGGAGAAGCAGACCGCGTTGGAAATGGTCCGGTTCTGATCCGTCACCTGGCGGCTGCGGTACGCGGAATAGTCCAGATGGGATTCGGCCTCCACACAGATCTCCACCATCATTCTGAGGGCTTCTACCGGATATTTGCCGGCAGCGGTCTCGCCGGAAAGCATGACCACATCGGTTCCCTCCGCCACTGCCTCGGATACATCCGTTACCTCGGCTCTGGTGGGGCGCGGGTTGCGGATCATGGAATCCAGCATCTGCGTCGCAGTGATGACCGGCTTGCATGCCGCGTTGCACTTCTGAATGATCGTCTTCTGGATGAACGGCACCCGCTGGGCCGGAATCTCCACGCCCATGTCGCCGCGGGCCACCATAATGCCGTCGCTGGCGGCGATGATCTCGTCCAGATTCTCTATCCCCTCGGCATTCTCGATCTTGGAAATGACCATGATCTTTGAATTGTGGGCCTTTAATATCTCCTTGATCTTCAGGACCGCTTCCGCGGACCGTACAAAGGACGCCGCGATAAAATCAAAGCCTTGCTCAATGCCGAACAAAATATCTTCTTTATCTTTATCCGTAATCGCCGGAAGCTTCACCTTCACCCCGGGGACGTTCACGCCCTTCTGGCTGCCCAGCTCGCCGCCGTTGACTACCAGGCAGCGAATGTCGTCCCCTTCGATCTTCTGGATCTTCAGCTCGATCAGTCCGTCGTCGATCAGGATTCGATCCCCGGGCTTTACATCCTCCGCCAGGCCGGAATAATTGATATAGCAGATCTTATCATCACATTCCACCTGACGGGTAGTCAGCGTATAGAACTGCCCCGTCATCAGCGAGATTTTGCCGCCGCCCTTCACACGGCCCGTTCGGATCTCAGGCCCTTTCGTATCCAGAAGCGCCGCCACCGGCACATCCAGCTCGCTGCGGATGCTTTTCAGCTGATCCAGCCGCGCCTTCTGCTCCTCGTGCGTTCCATGGGAGAAATTAAACCGGGCGATGTCCATGCCGTAGCGTACCAGGTCCATCATAACAGTCCGGTCGTCTGATGCCGGTCCCATGGTGCAGATAATCTTCGTTTTCTTCATCCTGTCCCCTCCTGCATATATTTATTGTACAGCCCCAGGCCGCCTCTTTCGTATGTCCCCCGTATTTTCTCCCGTAAACTGCAGACTTTCGATTCACTTACCCGCTGACGCGGACCGCCGATTCCACGCAGGCGCAGCACCCGCAGCTTCACTCGCTCCCCGCACCCGCTGCCTCCGCGCGGGCACCGGCCGCCGTTTCACTGCACCGGCCCCTGCAGTCCTCCGGTCACGTGCTGGTGCGTATACAGATGATCCTGGCAGTATTCCAATCCGCCCGCGCATTTGGAGCAATACCGGAACTCCAGATTCTCGCCGTCCTTCTCCGTCCGCCCGCAGACTGCGCAGCGATGTCTCGGCCCGTTCTGCGGGATGATCTTCGTCTGGGCTTTAAACTCACGCTTACGCCTTATCTCCTTCGGAGAATAGCGGTTCAGGTTCCTGGTCATCAGGAAGAATATCAAAAAATTAAGCAGCGACAGCGCGATCGCGCACCGGGTCGCCGCGCTTCCCATAATAAAGCTGTACAGGAAAAATATCCCGTCAAAAATTGCCAAAACCTTGGCCTTCACCGGAATCACCATGAACAGCAAAAACTGCAGATCCGGATACATGGCCGCAAAGGCGAAGAACAGCGACAGGTTCAGATAGGTGGTCGTCAGGATCAGCATCTGACCGAATCCCAGCCAGGCAATAACCGCCGCCAGAACATGTCCCAGAACGCCCATGAAAAAGTAGACATTGAACTTAAACGCGCCCCAGGTACGCTCCAACGTCGTTCCCAGCGAATAATACAGGGACAGGGCGATCGC
Source organism: uncultured Lachnospiraceae bacterium (assembly GCA_947588005.1). Classification (GTDB taxonomy): domain Bacteria; phylum Bacillota; class Clostridia; order Lachnospirales; family Lachnospiraceae; genus UBA3402. The sequence continues at coordinate 44,114 of CANPYE010000008.1, forward strand.
GTTGAACAGCAGATCCGACAGCATACTGACGGGCGCCGCTCCCAGAGACGACATCCCCATGGGCGGATATACAATGAACGTAACAATACGCCATATCTGCCCGCGCAGGATCGCCCTGGCATTCAGACACAGCCAGTTCCAATAAATCTCCGGCGCTACGATCTGCAGCACTAATCCCGCCGCGTACAGGAGCATAATATAATACATCAGGTTCTTGATCGCGTACCTTCCAAATCTGCGTTCCATTTTCTGAAAAAACTTCATATTTCGGTCATATCCTTCTTTAACAGTATATTTCTTTTATTATAATTTCTGCTCTGTCTTTTGTCAAATATCTTCTCCCGGCAAATACAGAAAGCGTCTTCCGCCAAATGCAGCAAGCAGCTCCTGCCAAATGCAAAAGCGGGTCGCCGGAATGTTCTCTGCATACTGACGCAGCAGTAAAAAATAGGCTTCGCCTATTCAACTCCCCCTGCCCCTCAATCTTGAGGGGTGGGGCTTCCTTTTTCCGCTTTT
>CANPYE010000009.1 GCA_947588005.1 uncultured Lachnospiraceae bacterium
GGAGGAATACGGGTGTTCCTCTGATAGTTAGTTCTATGAAGAATAATGGATCCGATCTGCCAATATTCAGGACGGATAAAGATAGAAGCTATTTTAGAGTAATACTTCCAATTCATCCGATATTCCGGGATAAACAAAATCTACAGCAAGATATCACAAAGCAGAGAGAATCTGTACGCAGAAGCAGGAAAAAGATAAAAAAACTAATTTTGGAAATCCTGGCGCAAAACGGGAATCTGTCAATGGGTGAAATAGCGGTTCAACTGGGATATGCCAGAATCAGTAATACGCTGCGGAGTGTGATTAGGGAAATGATAAATGATGGAGAAGTAAAATTCCTATATCCAGATAAGCCGAATAGCAGGTTACAAAAAATATGTTTGGCTTCTTGACTTGTTTGATTGTCAGAGTTGATATGATGGACATACGTTTCAGGTGAACACAGAGTGTTTCCGGAAGGGAGGAACATAACAGAGTGTTTCCAGAACGGAGGAACATAACAGAATGTTTCCGGAACGGAGGAACATAACAGGAGGAACAGGTATGGTATACGAAGCGATCGCGAAACTGGTACAGTATGGAATTGACGCGGGACTGATTCAGGAGGTGGACCGCATCTATGCGGCGAACCGGATTCTGGAGCGGATGCAGATGGATGAATATGAGGAGCCGCAGGGGGAAGCGGGCAGCGGAACGGAAGTCCGCGGCGGCAGCGCGGCCGGAGCGGGCAGTGCGGAACCGGCAGAGACCAAGCCGGCGGATTCGGCCGGACGTCCCTACTACGCGGATCTGGAGGCCGTATTATCCGAACTTCTGGACTACGCCGCCGAAACCGGCGTCTTGAAGGAGAACACCGTCACCTACCGCGACCTGTTTGACGCAAAGCTGATGAACTGTCTGATGCCGATGCCCCACGAGGTGGTGGACACCTTCTGGAACAAGTATGAGCATTCGCCGGAGGAAGCGACGGATTATTTCTATAAGCTGAGCCAAGATTCGGATTATATCCGCCGCTACCGCGTCTGCAAAGATATGAAATGGGTGACGAAGACCAAATACGGCGATCTGGATATCACGGTGAACCTGTCCAAGCCGGAGAAGGATCCGAAGGCGATCGCCGCGGCCAAGCTGGCGAAGCAGAGCGGTTATCCCAAGTGCCTTCTGTGCATGGAGAATGTGGGCTACGCCGGGCGCGTCAACCATCCGGCCCGCGACAACCACCGGATCATTCCGGTTACGATTAACGGAAGTCAGTGGGGATTTCAGTATTCGCCCTATGTTTATTACAATGAGCACTGTATCGTCTTTAACGGTCAGCATGTGCCGATGAAGATCGAGAAAGCGGCGTTTCAGAAGCTGTTTGATTTTGTGAAGCTGTTCCCCCATTATTTCCTGGGCTCGAACGCGGATCTGCCCATCGTGGGCGGTTCGATCTTAAGCCACGACCATTTCCAGGGCGGGCATTATACGTTCGCGATGGCGAAGGCGCCCATGGAGCGGCTGTATACGAAGGCCGGCTATGAGGATGTGGAAGCCGGGATCGTATACTGGCCCCTGTCGGTGCTGCGTCTGCGCGCCGATGATTCGGACCGGCTGGTGGAGCTGGCGACGGAGATTTTGGCGGCGTGGCGGGTCTATTCGGACGAAGCGGCATTTGTCTTCGCGGAGACGGATGGGGAGCCGCATAATACGATCACGCCCATCGCCAGAAAGGCCGGCGGCAAATACGAGCTGGATCTGGTGCTGCGCAATAATATTACGACAGAGGAATTTCCGCTGGGCGTCTACCATCCGCACCAGAACCTGCATCACATCAAGAAAGAGAATATCGGGCTGATCGAGGTCATGGGACTGGCTGTGCTGCCCGCAAGGCTTAGGGACGAGCTGTCGCTTCTGGGCGAATATATCGTCGCCGGGAAGGACGTGGCTTCGGAGAAATCCATCGCCAAGCACGCGGACTGGGTGAAGGAATTCGCGCCGAAGTACGAGAAGATCACGGCTGAGAACGTGCAGGAGATTCTGCGGCATGAGGTGGGCCTGGTATTTGAGAAGGTTCTGGAAGACGCAGGCGTTTACAAATGCACCGCCGAGGGCCGGGAGGCGTTCGAACGGTTCCTGACGTCGGTGGGTTTTGTGCGGCACTGATATTGAGAATGCTTTAAAGTTTGCGCAAACTCAAAAAACAAAATAAGATTTTGCGGTACGTTACCAGGGGGCAGAGTCTTTTTCAGGCTCTGCCCATTTTTATACCCTATTTTAAACGCATGCTATCCCTGCCAGGGAAAAGGAATCATAAAATAAGCCCCCGGATTTCCGGCGTCCGGCTGCTCAGGATAGGACTGTTTTTTGTAGGCAAGCGGGTTCGAAATATATTTTTCTCAAAAGAAAATGTCGTGGAGTTGTCCACTCTGCGGCAGATAACGGGCGGCGTCTGTCCAATCCGGTTCAGCGTATCTTCTGCATTTTTACCACCCGACAGCCATCAGCGCCGACAGTTTCTGCATATTTCTGCGCTTCAGTTCCATCGTCGGATGCACATACCGGTTCAGCGTAATGTTCACGTTCGCATGCCCAAGTATTTCGCTTAAGCTCTTTACGTCAAACTCCATTTCCACGCACCGCGTCGCGAAGGTATGCCTGAGCGCATGAAAATTGACGTTTTCTAAGCCCGCTTTCTCCAGTACCTTCTTAAAATGCCGCTCCATGGTTCTCGGCTCCACGCAGGAGTCTGTCCGTCCGGTCAGAACATAGCCTCTCCGGTTTCCGCGATAGGCGGACAAAAGCATGGCAAGCTCTGCAGTCATCGGGATCTTTCTGACCGAACTGCGGCTCTTGGGCGGCGTGATGATGATTTTTGTCCTGCGTCCCGCTTCCGCCTTCCCTGTCCCGTCATCTTTTATCTGAATCCGCTGCATCGCCTGATGCACATAAATCGTATGCTCGGAAAAGGAAATATCCTCCCATCGGAGGGCGCAGATTTCCCCCAGCCGTAATCCGGTAAACAGACAGATCAAAAGCCCTATATTCCGATCGTTAAGATTCCCGCGGAGATACCGATACAGTTTCCGGCCTTCTGCCTCTGTCAGAATCCGCATTTCCTTTGATTCTTTTTTTACGGTAATGGAAGATATGTTAAACGGCATAGCCGCGCCGCAGTCGGCGGCGTAACGGAACACTCTCCGCAGAACCGCCATGACATCCGAGACAGTCCTGGATGAAAGCCCGCTTTTCTTCTGTCCCCCGACGGAAAGCAGCCTGCTTACGAACAGTTCCACCGTCCCCCGGTTGAGCGTATACCACTGCATATTGCCCAGCTCCGGAATGATATAGGTATTCAGCAGGTTCCAGTATTTTATATAGGAAGACTCCTTGATCTGCCACTTCAAACTGTCAAGCCATTTCTGCGCATACTCCCCAAGCGTAACGGCATTCTGCGCGCGTACATTCCGTATAGCCGCAGTCCGCGCGGCTTCCGCCGGCGGAGCCTGTGCATCTGCCGCCACGGCCGTCCCCGATATTTCGCGTGTTTCCAACGCTTCCAATCCGCAGGGAACAAGCACATACCGGCCTTCTTCCGACCGCTCAATCACATATAATTCCGCCCCATGGCCATCCGGATCAAGATAAACCATCTTTCTTTTTTCTGCCATCGCATAGTCCTCCTTCTCTGAGCAGAGTTGTGCTGCGAATTTATGATTATAACTATTTACCAATTACTTATAGAGCAAATCCGTACTTATAGAGCAAATCCGTATTGACAAATTCACCCCCCTTTTGTATAATACAGATGACATAGCAGCAGCTCTTTGACGATGCCGTAGAGTGGACAACTCCACGACACTTTCTGCTAAATTATATACTATATTGCCACGGGAAAGGAGGGTATATGCCAGAATCGGTTCTGGAAAATACATCCAATTTTCTGCTCCATACGGAGATGACAGATGACGGCGCGGTGAGAGGCGCGGTCATCCGCGTATCCCGCGGCGCGGCGGTACCCTTTATTGGTCTTGACCAGGCCTTTCTTGTGATAAATGAATGGCTGGAGGAAGAAAACCCTCTTTCCGAGGACGCTGCCATGCGGACATTTATGGCCGGACACAGAAGAAAAAGCAGGTTTTCTGCTGACGCCGGCCGCGTGGGGACGACCGCCGGACGACGGGATGATTTCTTTGTCCGTGTCATCTTCCGGGAACACAACAGCTGGCAGGGGGAAGTCCGCTGGAACGGCCAGCGGGCTTATTTTCGGAGCGCACTGGAGCTGTTATGTCTGCTCAATTCTGCTTTGGCTCCCGGCGCGGCGAAAGAGAAGGCTGCCGCCGGGGTGATTGGCTTACGGAACAGGCAATCTTAGCCGCGCAGGCTGACCAATAAGTATTACGACAGTACAAGAGGTGATAACATATGGAATACCGCCGCAACCCGGTGAGCGGAAAGCGCTACGATATCAGTCAGCGACGCGACCATATGCAGGAGGTTTATTCAAAGAAAAGCCGGATTTATAAGATAACAAAGCGTTTTTTTGACATTACGCTGTCCTGTGCGGCGTTAATTGTCCTGTCTCCGCTTCTGGCGGCGACGTCAGCGGCGATTCTGCTGGACGACGGCGGCCCGGTGATTTTCTCGCAGGACAGAGCCGGCAAGGATATGAAACCCTTCCGAATCTATAAGTTCCGCAGCATGTGCAGGGACGCTGATAAACAGCTCCCGGAAATGCTCAAATACAACGAGCAGACCGGACATGCCTTTAAGATTAAAGACGACCCGCGCGTCACCCGCGTGGGCAGGTTCATCCGCCGCTGGTCCATCGACGAGCTGCCGCAGCTCGTGAACATCATAAAGGGGGACATGAGCATCGTCGGCCCCCGTCCGATCCTGCTCTTCCAGATGGAGGAGAGCAACGACTACGAAAGGCAGCGCCTGGCGGTCCAGCCGGGCCTTACCTGTTACTGGCAGATCGGCGGCCGCTCCGATATCAAGTGGGACGAGTGGATAGAACTGGACCTGGATTACATCGAGGATATGAGCTTCTGGACGGATTTGGTGATGATAATAAAAACAATCCCCGACGTGGTTCGGGGGGGTGGGGCTGAGTGAGTGGAATGAAGGAAGCGATTGAAATCATTGCCCGTAAGACCTTGATAGGAAGTTACTCTTGCTTAAGCTCTCTGAGGAGAAAATCAATTAGGAACAAGAGCAAGTCCATAGTTATTATTATGAGCGGTGTGCTTGGAGATTGTGTTGTTTTATTAGGAACTTTGCGTGAACTGATAAAAATGTATAGTCCGCAAAAAGGGTACCAGATAACGATTGTTTGTTGTACTGGCATGCGCACGTTTTTAAGCGATAATTTGAGTGAGGAGATTCGGCTCATATCTTGTGATGTAAAAGGGGCAGATTGGCCGTCTGTTGCGGAATTCAAAAATATGGCAGCTTCATTGAGAAATATGTACTTTGATAAATGCATAGTACTGATGCTTCATGGATGGGCAGACTATCTTGCATTATGTGTAAATGCCGATCAGAAAATAAAGATGTGTTCGAAATATCAATATGATAATAAAGTCCTTATTTCAAAATTTGTTTGTGATCATATGTACAATAATTTTTTGAAATATGAAAATGAACTGTTTCTTGCGAAAGCAGGAGCCCGATTGATACATAGTTTGAATCATACTGATTATTCTACCGAAAAAGAAATGATTAAGTATCGACAAGGGGTGAATACACAATACAAAGACTATATCATTGTTGCGCCGATGGCGAGTTCATCCTGGCGCAATCTTTCGTCAGAGCAGACAATTGCGATTACTGAATATATACTGGATAGAACAAATGCATATGTCTTAATTACAGGTGAGATTTCACATGCGGCATTTATTGAATCCATAATCGATTTCATAAATAGTGAAAGAGTAGTGAATTATGCCGGAAAAACAAATCTGGAGGAATTTATTCAATTGATTAAGGGGTCAAAAATGGTGATAGGGTCCGATAGCGGACATATTCATTTAGCCGCGGCACTGGATATACCGTCTGTCTGCCTGCCGTGGAAAGGAGTAATGGGATTGTTTTTCCCGTATGATTATGACAAAAAAAGTGCGAATGACCCGATCTGTGCTTTTAGTGATATACCGTGCAAAAACTGTATGCATCATGGAAAGAAACCTGGCAATCGCAATCGTCAATGTACAAAAAGGATTCGTAATGGTGAAAACGCCTTATGCGTAGAGACGATAGATTTAAAAAGAGTGTTCCAAAGTATTGACGATGTCTTAGTCAGGCTTGAAGGAGATTCTCAATAATGAAGGAGAAAAATGTCATTTGTTTGTCATACATAAAGCTATTTATATTAATCGTTCCGCTTTTAGGACCGGAAGGATTAAAAACTTTATCACCGGTGACTTATTGTGTGTTTTTTAAAATATTTAAATTATTGGATCTGAGTTTTATTATATTTTTATTTATTAGGAAATATTTAAAGCATAAAAAAGTATCACCGTTTCTGGTGCTTTTTTTGGTAATGATAGGAATTAATGTTGGATTAACGGTTCTTTATCATGGAGCAGTATACGAATGTTTGAATGTTTATATATGTTCTGTAGGAATGATAATGCTGTTAAATCTGTATGAGGAGGATATTTACAAAGTTTTAGATGTTGCTTTTTTTTACTTATCGTTTCTATTGATTGCAAATTTATTTTTTATATTATTATTTCCCAAAGGCATGTACCATAGTGGGGGACCAGAAAGTTATACTTTAAACTGGCTGTTGGGTTACAAAAGCTCGCTTCAATATTATGCGTTGCCGGCATATTGTCTGGGCATGATTAGAATAAAGAATAATATTGGAAAACTGGTTGAAAGCGCAGTTATAATTGTATGTCATTTGTCGGCCGTGCTTGCCGATAATAGAATGCTTATCGTTGGACTATTGCTGTTGGATATTATTTTTTTAACGAGAATGAATCAATTATATAACATCTTTAATGCTGCGTTTTATGGAGTTGCTGCTGTTGGAGCTAACATAACGCTGTTATTATTTCCTTATAATAATATACACATTATATCCTTTATTCTGACAGATGTATTAAATAAGAACTTGGAAAATAGCAGAGGTCGAATGTGGAATGTCACAATGGAATGGATAAAAAAGTCATGGATGATTGGATATGGAAATACACAGAGCAGCATACGTTATGAGATGTATGGCAGATGGCCGCATTCACATAATCAAATCCTGGAACTGCTGTTCCAGGGAGGTGTTGTCCTGCTTATTGCGTATATTATTTTGAATATATATGTGATATGGAATCTGATGAAGCATAGGAGCAGAGCAACCGCTCAGGTGCTTGCTGCCTGCATTTTTTCTCTTTATATAATGACCTGTGTAGAAATATTTACCCGATATATCGGGACCATGTTATGGTTATTATTTGCTTTATCGGAATATATACCTCAGATAGAAGAGCAGTATGATAGGTTGAGGTCAACATTAAGAAAGAAAACATAGAACAAATGGGCAGGATGGATAGTTTAAATAAAAATACTATCATTTGGAATTATATTGGTACTTTTTTTAGTATGGGGCTCCAGTTCCTGTTATTGCCTTTTCTTTTGTTTTTTCTTACAGCGGAAGAATTGGGTCTATGGTATGTTATGCTGTCCTTTTCCAATCTTTCTGGTATCTTCAGCTTTGGTTTTACTCCTGCGTTTGCCAGAAACGTAGCATACTGTTGGAACGGAGCCAAACAACTGAAAAAGAGCGGGAAGGAACGTGATGTAGGAAAGGACGAAACGATAGATTTCGTTCTGATGAAAAAGATACTTATTACAAGCCGGTTTCTGTACTTCCTTTTGGCGAGCCTGGGAGTAGGATTTCTTGCGGTGTTTGGAACCATGCACATATGGAAGATTGCCGCAGACGTCTTGAATAAAACCGTCGTAGTCAGCTGGATTTTATTCCTGATATCGGTTTTTCTCAATATATATTACGGATATTACTCTTCCTATTTGATCGGTATCGGTAAGGTGAAGGAGGCAAACCAGATTATAGCAATAGCTGCTTTGGGGCGCCTTATTGTCACGGCAGCTATGATGTTTTTGGGTTATGGTCTTATGGGCGCGGCATCCGGATATCTGATCCAGGGAATACTCTGTAGGGTGCTGAGCAGCCGGGAGTTTTACAGGGATAAAAGGCTGAAGGACGGATTCGCTGAATTCAGGATGACGAGAATTCACCTTCGTGAAATAAAAGAGTGCTTTGAGATTGTTTGGTACAATGCATGGAAGGACGGAGTCGTGTCGGTAGCAGAGTATTTTTCTACCCAGATAAATACAATCGTTTGTTCCAGCTTTTTAACCTTGGGAGAAACTGCTATGTTTTCTCTGATTGTGCAGCTTGCCGCAGCAGTAGGAAAGATATCCAGATCAATACATAACGCTTACACCCCTGTTTTCCAGCGGGCGTATATTACCGGAGATTGGAGAACAGCCAGAGAATCGCAGGCATTTTGTATCTTTGCGTATACAATAGTTTATGTGGCAGGCATTCTAACGCTTCAAGTAATAGGGATTCCGCTTATTCGGATTTTTAAGCCGGGATTGCAGATTGACAGATATGCATTGTCTGGTTATGCGATATATCAGTTTATGTTGTCTTATCGGAATTGTTACGGAGCCTATTTATCATGTACAAACAGGCTTTGGTATTGGAAAAGCTATCTGTTAACCAGTATGGCTACAGTCGCTGCCTATACTGCGGCTTTTGTACTAATCGGGCCCAGTGTATGGTGGGTAATTGTTATCTCAATTATAGGAGAAGGTCTTTATAACTTTTGGAAATGGCCGGGATTGGTCAATCAGGAGCTTCAGCTTACCTGGAGAAATATCATGGAAACAGGCTTTCGGGCAACGCAAAAGCTGCTGACAGGGAAGGAAAGGAAGTCATGACAGGAAAGAAGATATTAGTAGCGGGAGATGTGATGCTGGATATCTACCGTTTCGGAAAGGTAGAGCGTATTTCGCCTGAAGCGCCGGTGCCTGTGCTGAGAATAGAGAATGCCAAAGAGAGGCGTGTACCTGGCGGGGCGGCAAACGTAGCTATGAATCTGAAAGCGGCTGGTATGGAAGTATCTTTATTTTCCATTGTCGGAACAGATGAAAATGCCCAGATTCTTTGCCGCCACATATTAGAGAATGGTATAGACATGGACTATTCTTATCGCGACAGAAAGCGGCTGACCACAACAAAGCTCCGGTATATGGGACAAAATAATCAGCAGATTTTACGGGTGGATTCAGAAGAAAACTTAGAGGTCCCTTTTTCACTTTTAAAAAAAGAAGTCAGCAAGTTGGATAATAATGCTGAGCAGTATTCTGTGTTTGTTCTTTCAGATTATGAAAAAGGGTTTTTATCATATGACGTAACCCAGCATCTTATTAAGCTGGCTGAAAGTAAAGATATTCCTGTTTTCATAGATATAAAAGGAGATTATTACGAAAAATATCGGGGGGCAACTTTGTTAAAAGCGAACCGAGCGGAATTAAGCAGAATTACTCAAAAAAACGTAAATACAGAGGAGCAGCTGTTGAATGCGGCGATGGACTTATGTCGTCGGGCGGAATGCCATTATGTTCTTATCACTTTGGGCGCAGATGGTATGATGCTGGCCGACGCAAATGGACTGTTGAAAAAAGTCAGGAGCACAGCGCGTGAGGTTTATGATGTTACCGGAGCGGGAGATACAGCTTTGGCCTATTTGTCGGTAGGATTGGTGAATGGGCTGGATATCCTGAAAACGGTAGAGATAGCGAATGACGCGTCGGGTATTAAGGTCGCGAAACTGGGAACTGACATCGTTTATCCGGATGAAGTCAAGATGCTGTCCGGCGCGTATCCAAAGAGACTTAATATGTATCAGCCGGGAGGATTCATATGTTTGCGGGAGCTGAAAAAGAGGCATAAAAAAATCGTATTTACAAATGGCTGTTTTGATATTCTTCACGCGGGACACGTGAATTATCTGAACAGGGCAAAAGCCCTGGGGGATATTCTTGTTGTCGGGCTTAACAGTGATGAATCGATAAAAAGGCTGAAGGGGAACGGAAGGCCAATCAATTGTTTAGAAGATAGAGCTGCGATGCTGACAGCATTATCTTCTGTTGACTATGTCGTGCCCTTTGAAGAAGATACGCCTCAAAAATTGATTGAGATGATAGAACCAGATGTATTAGTAAAGGGCGGGGATTATGAGATTGAGAAGATAGTGGGTTATGATTATGTAATACAACATGGCGGGCAGGTATATATCCTTCCTTTCTTAGAAGGAAAATCAACAACGGAAACGATCGGCAGGTTGCGTAAAGAGGGATTTCCCATTGCAATGTATCCATGAGATTGTATCAGAGTATAAACCGTATGTCCGGTATCATACCAAAGGTGTCAGTGAAACGGCCATAGCAAGACGGTTTCAATGTCATTATTTGAGAGAAAGTAAAGAAACAATATGAGAAATGAAAAAAAAAGATTTCTTTGTATCTGAAATACAGATAGAGAGAGCGGACCGCATTTTTTATAAAAAATTTCGCAAATTTTGCATTGCTAACCTGTCATGGCAGAACGATATTTATTATCGTTTTGGCTATGAGACATTTGGGATTATTTTGTATGGTTTTTGTGAATGGCTGATAGAAGATTTAAAAAAGCAGGGAATATCACAAATTTTATTTTTTTCGAGGGACGGATATATTATGAAGGAGGCATTTGAAAGGATGCCGAATCATGAAAGGTTTGATGCACAGTATATATATGTTTCACGGAGAAGCCTGCGAGTTCCGCTGCTTTGGAAAAAAAACCGGGCCAGTATTGATGAGATATGTCCAACGAGATACATCTCTTTAGCGGATCTTTTAGTTTCGTTAGGTTTGGAGCCGATAGAATATGCAAAGCTTGCCGAAAAATATCATTATACCTTGCAGACAGTTGTAAAAGACAGCGATATAGAAAAAAATGAATTATTGATAAATTTTCTGGATGAGATATGGGGAGATGTAACGGCTAATTCAAAAGAGGAATACGAAAAGCTTAAATTATATCTTGAACGGTTTGACCTGGCTGAACGGATTGCTGTTGTGGATATTGGCTGGAGGGGATCCATGCAGTATTTCCTTGGGAAAATGCTTGAATCCATGGGAAGGAGAGGACATTTGCGCGGGTATTATATTACTCTTTCCAGCAGTATGAAAAAAGGATTGGATATGCATGGCTATTTGCAGGGCGTTGACGGAAACAGCAAGGGGTGCGATTTGTTACGGGGATATGTAGGGCTGATCGAGACATTATTTTTGAAACCAGATGGTTCTGTGAGAAATTATAAGATAGAAAATGGAGAAGCTGTCCCAGAACTTTTTACATGTGAATATATTGAAAAGGATGGAAGTTATTCCAAAGAAATACGGGCGGTACAGAATGTGCAGAAAGGGGCATTACAGTTTATAGAGGACTATATATCAGATGGTATGGATAAAAACGATAACTTTTCACCAAAAACTGCTTTTGCAAACTTAAGTCATTTTTCAAATCATCCTACATTGAAAAATCTTGAAATGTTTGCGGATTTTAAGTTTTATAATGGGACAACTACATATTTGGCAAAAGCAGGGCGGCTGAGGCAGTATGTGCTGCATCCAGGAAAATTAAAAGAAGATTTTTACGGATGCAGGTGGCGCATAGGATTTATGAAGAATTTATTCAAGATTCCCTTTCCATACTATTGGCTGTTTCAGCTTCTTATGAAAATGACGTTATAGATATTAAGGTTGATGAAATAAGTGATTTGGATGAAAGAAAGCTTAAAAATAATTTTAAGAATACTATTTGGAACCGATCAAAAAAGGTTAATTGATATTATCCAAAAAAAGGATTATAAAATTATTTCATTTGATATTTTTGATACATTGATAGTGAGAAAGGTTGGAAAACCAGAGGCGCTGTTTCAATATGTACAAAGAATGATTAGCGACATAGACAGTAATTTTACAGAACACAGGAAAGAAGCGGAAAGAAATATAAGAAATCATTTAGAGGTTGAGGAGGTAACGCTGTCAGATATTTATCATGAGTATCAAAAAATGACCGCTTGTTCAAGAGAAACGGCTGATTTTCTCATGAATTTAGAGAAAAAGACAGAAGTTGAAATCTGTTTTGGTAACAAGGATGTAATGGAGTTGTTCCAACAATGCATTGAAAGAAAGATAAAAGTAGTCATCACATCTGATATGTATTTGGATAAAGAGATTATAAAGACGATATTAGCAAATGCGGGTTGTAATGAATATCAAAAGTTATATTTGTCCAGTAATGAAAATGCCTCCAAAAGAACAGGAAATCTGTTCCGGTTAATGTTAAGGGAGCAGGGGGTTGAAGCAAATGAAGTATTACATATTGGAGACAATCCGTTTTCTGATTATTTGATGCCTAGATTAATAGGAATTAGAGCAATTTTGTTAAAAAATAGTTTTCACAGATGTTGAGAAATGGGAGAGTGTCTGATATGCCTTCTGAATTGGGAACGAAAGATTTACATTCCAAGATGTTGATTTTACTGGAAAAGTTCCATGAAATTTGTATAAAAAATGGAATCAAATATTCTCTCCATGGAGGGACTTTGCTGGGGGCCATAAGAGAAAAAGGTTTTATTCCATGGGATGATGATGCAGATGTTACTATGGTGCGCACTGAATATGAGAAACTGTGTAAAGTTATGAAATCGCAGGATCCAGATGGGAGGTTTTTATTTTTTGACCATTTAGATTTATTGCTGCCGCGTCTTTGCCTGGTGGAAAAAGGACAACCGAGAGTATGGATTGATATATTCGTTTATGATTATATCGCCCAATATAAGTTGGAACAGAAGATTAAAAACATTGTTATACTTTGGCTTAAAGGGTGTTCAAAAACTTCTGAAGAATGGAGAATCACAAAGACGAGAGCGAATTATTCGAAATGGGAGTCCAGACTATATTATATTTTGTGTCTGCCGAGTCATATATTGCCTATACGATATATGCGACATTTACACAACTTTTGCTGCCAGCATTTGTTTTGCGGAAATAAAAAAATGATACACCGAAGCAATGATCAATATATAGGAATGGTTAAAGTGTTACCGGCCCATGTAATGAAACGATATATGCTTGTTCCGTTTGAGAATATAAAGCTGATGATATCCCGCGACTATAAAGATATGTTAGTGTCCATGTATGGAGAAGATTATTTGATTCCTAAAAAGTATGCTGAAGATGAATTTGCCGCGCATGATATTTGTCGCAGAATGTTAGAAAAGAAGATTGCCAGTAATTGAATGGGGGAAGACATACCGTCTGAAAAGCTTTATTAATTTAGAAACAAGCAGGAGAGTAATGACCATGAACATCGCGGTTATCTTCGCAGGCGGCTCCGGTCAGCGAATGCACAATCAAGATAAACCGAAACAGTTTCTTATCATGGATAAAAAGCCGATTATTGTACATACAGCAGAGATATTCAATGAGCATCCGGAAATTGACGGAATCATTATTGTGTGCATCAGGGATTGGATTCCTTATATGGAAAGTCTGGTGCGGCAGTACGGCTTACACAAGGTGAAAAAGATAGTTCCGGGCGGCATTACAGGTCAGATGTCGATATATTGCGGTTTGAAGGCGGCAGCTGAAGTATACGGAAAAGAGAATGTAATAACTCTGATCCATGATGGCGTCCGGCCATTGATTGATCAGAAAATCATTGCTGATAATATAGCCGCCGTCCGGGCTCACGGTTCCGCGATCACCTGTGCGCCGACCACCGAAACCTTTATCCTGGTCAATGATGATTATGAGCTCTCCGATGTACCGGACCGCTCTCTTTCATGGGTGGCGAAGGCGCCGCAGAGCTTCTGGCTGAAGGATGTGCTTGAAGTACAGGAAAAAGCGATATCCGAAGGACATACAGATGTGATTGATACCTGTACTCTGATGTGGATGTATGGACGGAAACTTCATCTGATAAAGGGATCAGGCTATAATATAAAGATTACGACGCCGGAGGATTTTCAGATATTTCAGGCGCTGTATGAATCAAAGGAGACCTCATGTGGGAAATGAGTCGGGAATATGAAGAGGATTTGGAGAGAATCGGTTCGGCTGATTTCATACCTTGGGAGAAACTGCGCGGTAAGACTGTCTTTATTACAGGGGCCACCGGGCTGATAGGGTTTAACCTGGTGAATGGTCTGCTTTATGCGAATCGGAAGAAAGCCCTGGGAATGAATATCCTCGCGCTGGTGCGTGATGAGGCACGAGCGAAGGAACGGTTCGCTGCGGTTGTCCGTGCGAAAGAACCGATTCAATGGATTGTCGGAACCGTGGAAGAACTTCCCGAAGTTGCGCAGTCTGTTGATTATATAATCCACTGTGCAGGCCAAACAGCCAGCAGGGCTTTTGTCAAACGGCCGGTGGAGACGATTCGTACTTCCGTATTAGGGACATTACAGACCTTGGAATTGGCGCGGCGGAAACATGCGGCAGGCTTTGTTTACGCGTCCAGCATGGAGGTATATGGTCATCCCCCTAAAGGGCACAAAGTTTCTGAGACAGATGTATGTGGACTGTCTCCATTGGCAGTGCGGAACAGCTATCCCGTCAGTAAACTGCAGTGCGAGAGTTTGTGCTGTGCTTATGCGTCTGAGTGCGGAGTTCCGGCTATGATTGCCCGGCTGGCCCAAACTTTCGGCCCGGGCGTGCATCCGGATGATAACCGTATTTTCGCTGAATTCGGTCACTGTATTCAGGGAAAACAGGATATCGTGCTGCGAACGAAGGGGGAAACGGAACGGAGCTACCTGTATACTGCAGATGCGGTCACGGCGTTACTGACGATTTTACTGAAAGGACAGCCAGGAAAGGCGTACAATGCAGCGGATGAGAATACTTACTGTTCTATCGCGGAAATGGCGCAAAAGGTGGCGGCTGCTAACCATATCAGGGTGCGGTTTGAGCTGAGAAAAGAAGATGAATGCGGATATCCCGAACCGGTTTATATGAATTTGGACACTTCAAGTTTGCGGATGTTGGGATGGGAAATAAAAAAGACGATTCAATGGAAAGGATGCTTTGCTGTATAGTATGATCGGATGATGCGGGATATTTCAGGATCCGATTGCTTGTGAAATACAGTTCTGTTAAGAATATGGAAAAACATGTTTATCGGTTTGCGGGCCACACGGTAGAAATATGCTCGCTGTATCCGCAGATACACACAATGTGCAGCGAGTATCGGACGGAGAATCACCCGGAATTGGTATTGTCCATCAGCCAGAGCGACATTGACTGTGAGCGCAGGCGATTCGAGGAAAAGGATCCTGCCGAAGATGCGCAGGGCCGGCATCCCAGTGACAAATATCTGGAGACACTGGCGGTTTACCGCAAGCTTGCCGAGAGCCTGATCGAGTACAACACCTTACTGTTTCATGGATCCGCCGTGGCGGTGGACGGCGCAGGTTATCTTTTTGCCGCCAAAAGCGGTACAGGAAAATCCACCCATGCCCGTCTGTGGCGGGAGCTTTTGGGCGACCGGGCCGTTATGGTAAACGACGACAAACCGCTCTTATCCGTTTCTGAAACGGGCGCTGTCGTCTGGGGGACGCCGTGGGATGGGAAGCATCACTTAAACAGCAATATTTCCGCACCGCTGCGGGCAATTTGTCTTCTGGAACGAGGGGAAGAAAACAACATGGAACCCATTTCTGCGAAAGAGGCGTGGCCGACGCTTTGGAGGCAGAGTTATCGGCCAACGGAACCGGAAAAGCTGAAGCGGGTATTGGCTATGACGGATATCCTCTCAAAGCACACCCGTCTCTACCGGCTGCGCTGTACCCCGGATATTCAGGCGGCCCGCATTGCTTATGAAACTATGAGTGAAGGAGGAGCACTATGAAACTGAAAGACACATTTATCACCTATGCCGCCAGCGGAGAGCACACTATGGTGTCAACGGAGGGCTTTTCCGGCGTGGTCCGGAGCAATAAGACCGCCGCGTTCATCATTGAGTCGCTGAAAGAGCCTACAACAATGGAGCAAATCGTGGAGGCAATGGAGGCAAAGTACGATGCGCCGCGGGAGGTCATTGAAAAGGACGTGGCGAAAGTGCTGGAAGAGCTGCGTTCCATCGGAGCCATCGAAGAGTGAGCGTTCGCTTTGAAGAGATGCTGGCCAGGAACGGGAAACTCATTTATACCTGCGTAGGTACGAGCATGATGCCCATGCTGCGTCAGCGCCGGGATCTTTTGATCATCGAGCGGCCCTGCGGCGCGTTACAGAAATACGACGTTCCGCTTTTTAAGCGGGATTCGGGCAAATATGTGCTGCACCGTGTGCTGAAAGTGCGGAAGGACGGCTATGTTCTCTGCGGCGACAACCAGTGGCGACGGGAGTACGGCGTCACCGACCGGCAGATTATCGGTGTGCTGACTGCCTTTGTGCGGGACGGAAAAGAGATCCCGGTGACAGACCCGCGCTACCGGCTGTATATACATCTTTGGTGCGATCTGTTTTGGCTGCGGGCAGCGGTTCTGTGGTGTCTTGCCCTACCCGGCCGGATCAAAAGAAAATGCGCAAGGCACCCATAACAAAACGACTGAATCGGGGGGGAGTAACCCGTCCGTTCAGAATATAAATCAAGAATTCTAACTGAAGGAGGAAAAACCCATGAAAGAAAAGTATGAAGCCCCCGTGATAGAGATCGCCGTCATCGATGAGGTGGACATCATTTTTGCCAGCGGCGGCACTTGTGAATGCAATCAATCTCCCGCAGAATGTCCTTAAAAACCATTGTCATCAAAAGGCGCTGAGGTCCCAAGCGTCTAAAGCCGGTTTCATATAGTTGTTTGTAGACCGGAGCTACCAGTGAGAGGAGGAATCATATGCGTCAAGTTGTTCCGCCTATCCCTATAGTCCAGAAAATACTTGGATTGCAGAAGCTGACCGAAGGGGTCCCATACCGGCTGACTACACACTGTATTCGTGTGGAGCAGCCGGAGGGGGTCCTGCTCTATCATACCCTGACGGGGGAGCTGCTGCTGCTGTCCCGGGAAGAGGCGGCGTTGCTGGAAGAACTGCTCAGTCCCGTCCCCCCGGCTCTGGAGGCGATGGGTCCCAAGTGGTTTCTGCGCCCGGTAGAGGCGGACGACATGGCCCTGGCGGACCAGGTGCGCCAGATCGCGGAGCGGTTCAAGAAAAAAGAGCCCGCCCTGACCAAATATACCATCTTCACCACCACAGCTTGCAATGCCCGGTGCTTCTACTGTTTTGAAGCGGGCTGGGAAAGCAGCACCATGACGGAGCAGACCGCCCGGGACACGGCGGCCTACATCGCGGCCCACCGGGGCGGCAAGTCAGTCCACCTGGAGTGGTTTGGGGGCGAGCCGCTGGTGAACGCAAAAGCCATCGACGTCATCACCGATAGCCTGCGCCGGCAGGGCGTGGCATTCCGCTCCACCATGACCACCAACGGGTATCTCTTCGACGAGGCGCTGGTGCGCCGGGTGAAGGATGCCTGGAACATGGAGCTGGTACAAATCACCCTGGACGGCACGGAGGCGGTCTACAACGCCCGCAAGGCATACGTGAATCCGACGGGCAGCCCTTATCAGCGGGTGCTGGAAAACATCGGCCTGTTGCTGGACGCAGGC
Organism: uncultured Lachnospiraceae bacterium; assembly: GCA_947588005.1. Taxonomy (GTDB): domain Bacteria; phylum Bacillota; class Clostridia; order Lachnospirales; family Lachnospiraceae; genus UBA3402. The sequence goes on from CANPYE010000009.1 coordinate 17,730, forward strand.
GTCCGGGTCAAGGTCCGTCTGAACATGGATATGGACAACGAGCGGGACCTGTACACTCTGATAGACCAATTGGCGGAACGATTTGGGAAAAGGCCGGGTTTCGGCGTCTATACGATGGTGCTGCAGGAGAATGCGGGGATTGACCCGCACGGCTATACGGAGGAAGAGCGTCGCATCTATGCCGAGAAATCAAAGGCAATGCTGGCCTATACAGAAATGAAGGGCATGGCGGCTTGGACACCGCTGAAACGCAAGTTCGCCGTAAATGCCTGTTCTGCCGACAATGACATTGCTACCACTGTAACGCCAGAGGGACGGCTGGGCCGGTGCGAGTCCTGCAGAAACGATGCTATCTGGGGCAGCATTTATTCGGAGGAACGGGACGAGGGGGTACTCTGCCAGTGGAGAGAGCGCAAACCGCCGGAAGCGGCCTGTCGGGCATGTGTTGTCTACCCTCAATGTATCCGGCTGAAAAAATGCCCGGGGTGGCCGGAACACTGCTCACCAATTGAGCGGTCACGCCAAGAAGGAAAGTTCCAACGGGCCGTCTTAGGTGCCTACGAGGACTGGAAAACCGCCGGTCAGGTCTGACTGGCGGTTTAAGTTATAAGGAGGAAACGATATGCGTCAGATTATTCCGCCTGTCACTTTGGCGCAAAAGATACTGGGCGAACAGAAGAAAAACGAGGGTGTCCCTTACCGGCTGACCACCCACTGTGTGCGGGTGGAGCGGCCGGAGGGGGTCCTGCTCTATCACACCCTGACGGGAGAGCTGCTGCTGTTCCAGGAAGAGGCGGCGCTGCTGGCGGCGCTGCCCGGTCCCGTCCCCCCGGCCCTGGGAGAGCTGGTTCCTCGGTGGTTTCTGCGCCCGGAGAGGGCGGACGACATGGCCCTGGCGGACCAGGTGCGCCAGATCGGGTCGCGTTTTCAGAAAAAAGAAACCGCTCTGACCAGGTATACCATCTTTACCACCATGGACTGCAACGCCCGGTGTTTTTACTGCTACGAGGCGGGCTTGGAAAAGAGCTCCATGACCGGGCAAACGGCCCGGGACACGGCGGTCTACATCGGGGCTCATCGGAGCGGCAAGCCTGTCCACATCAGGTGGTTCGGGGGCGAACCGCTGGTGAACGTCCGGGCCATCGATATCATTACTGACAGCCTGCGGGAGCAGGGAGTGGAATTTTGCTCCACCATGACCAGCAACGGCTATCTCTTCGATGAGGCGCTGGTGCGCCGGGTGAAAGACGACTGGAAAATGGAGATGGTACAGATCACCCTGGACGGTACGGAGGAGGTCTACAACCAACGCAAAGCCTATGTGAACCCCAAGGGCAGCCCCTTTCAGCGGGTGCTCCGGAACATCGGCCTGCTGCTGGACGCGGGGGTGCAGGTCAAAGTCCGCCTGAACATGGACGGGGACAACGAGAAAGACCTGTATGCCTTGGTGGACCAGCTAGTGGAGCGGTTCGGGGGAAAGTCTGGCTTCGGCATCTATCCGGTGGTGCTTCTGGAAAACGCAGGAATTGATCCTCATAGCTATACGAAGGAGGAACGCTGCGACTATGCCGAAAAGGCCAGATCACTGCTGACTTATATTGACGGAAAGAACGTCATGGCGCGAGAACCTTTGAAGAACGGCTTAATGACAAGTTCTTGTGTTGCTGATAGAGACGGAGCGACAACAGTGACGCCGGAGGGGCAGTTGGGTCGGTGCGAAGTCTGTATAAATGATACCATCTGGGGAAGCATTTGCTCCGATGAGCGGGAGGAAGAAGTGATTTGCCAGTGGCAGGCGCACAAACCGCCGGAGACGGCCTGTAAGACCTGTCCCGTTTACCCCCAATGCATTCGGGTTGAAATGTGCCCGATATGGTTAAGACACTGTTCACCTATTGAGCAGGTGTATCGGGAGAGCCTGCTCTACCAAGGCATTCTGGGGGCCTATGAGGAATGGAAGGATGCCGAGAGGGCCGATCGGCATAAGGAGGAATAGATATGCGTCAGATTATTCTGCCTGTCACTTTGGCGCAAAAGATACTGGGCGAACAGAAGAAAAAGGAGGAAGTCCCGTACCGGCTGACCACTCACTGTATGCGGGTGGAGCGGCCGGAGGGGATCCTGCTCTACCACACCCTGACGGGGGAGCTGCTCCTGCTGTCTCGGGAAGAGGCGAAGCTGCTGGAAGAATTGCCGGGCCCCGTCTCCCCGGCGCTGGAGGAACTGGTCCCTAAGTGGTTTCTGCGTCCCGAGAGAGCGGACGACGTGGCCCTGACGGACCAGGTTCGGGATATTGCATGGCGTTTGAGCAGCAAAGACAAGACCCTGACGGAGTATCTGATTTTCACCACCACCGCCTGCAACGCGCGGTGCTTCTACTGTTTTGAGGCCGGCATCCCGAAAGCCGCCATGACCGAGGAAACGGCGCGGGCGGCGGGAGAGTATATCGCGGCGCACTGCGGCGGGAAGCCGGTTAATATCGCGTGGTTCGGCGGCGAGCCGCTTGTGAATGTGAAGGCGATAGACGTGATCTCGGGCGTTTTGCGTCAAAGGGGTGTCACTTTCCGCTCAAGGATCGACAGCAACGGCTATCTCTTCGACGAGGCGCTGGCACGGAGAGTCAAGGACGATTGGGGCCTTTACGAGGCGCAGATCACCGTCGACGGAACGGAGGAAGTCTACAACAGCCGCAAGGCTTTTGTGAATCCCGACGGCAGTCCGTTCAGGCGCGTTCTTCGGAATATAGGTCTTTTGCTTGACGCGGGCGTTCAGGTCGATGTCCGCATGAACATGGACGGTGAAAACGAACGCGATCTGTATGCGCTCGTGAGCGAGCTTGAGATGCGCTTCGGCGGAAGGCCCGGGTTCGGCATCGCGCCGCGGGTGATAATAGAAAATAAGGGGACGGCTCCCCACCGCTATAAGGAGGACGAGCGGCGTTCTCTTGCCGAAAAGGATCGGGCGATGTGGGCGTTCCTCGACAGCCGCGGCCTCACGTCCGAAAGGAAACTGAATCGCGGCCCCATGCTTTATTCCTGCTGGTCCGATAAGCTGAATGCATCCACCATCACGCCGGACGGACGTCTCGGGCGGTGCGAATCCCATATCGACCGAGGGCTTTGGGGCAGCGTATTTTCAGACGAGCGGGACGGGGCGGTGCTCCAGGCATGGAGGGAAGAGCGGGAACACGAAGAGCTCTGTCGGACCTGCGCTCTCTACCCTAGGTGTATCCGGCTGAAAAATTGCGTGATACGCACCAAGCTGTGCTCGGCGATCGAGCGGGAGGAAATGCGGATTCGGTTGGAGCAGGCGATTTTGGGCACTTACAGAGAATGGAAGGCGGGCCGCATGGCCCGGATGGATACAGTATGATTATGGAAAGCACAGTGCAGACTCTGTGCCGTCTTCTGGCTGCATGGATTCATGAAACCGCTTTGGAGGTGTCGGAAACGCCGGACTTCGAGGCACTTTTTCAGACAGCAGGCAGGCACCTGTTGTCCGCCGCTGCATGCGCAGCGTTGGAAAAGACCGGTCTGATAGCGGACTGCCCGCCCGAAACGGCGAAGCGCTTTCGGGAGGCAAAGGCAAAATCCATCCGTAAGACGATTCTTATGGACGCGGAACGTGGAAAGCTCCTTACGGCTCTGGAGGAGAAAGGCATCTGGTATGCGTCCTTAAAGGGCGCAGTCATCAATGCTGTTTACCCCCAGTACGGTACGCGGCAGTTTGCGGACAACGACATTCTTTTTGACGCAGAGCGCTGGCGTGATGTGCGGAAGTATATGAGGCGAAATGGTTACACGGCAGAAGGGTTTCGTTTTGGAATACATGACGTCTACTATAAACAGCCCTTATACAACTTTGAGATGCATCGGAAATTATTCTCGGTAGGCAGCAGGAGTACTTTTCAGTTTGTCTATGCTGACTACTACGGGAACGTACGGGAGCGCCTGATCAAAGACGAGGACAGCCGCTTCGGATATCATTTCAGCGATGAAGATTTTTACATTTATTTTCTTGCCCACGCCTGTAAGCACTATTATACAGACGGTACGGGGCTGCGCACCCTGCTGGATGTGTACCTGTACCGGCGGGCCAGGCCTGAACTGGACACGGTTTATATCGGAGAAGAACTGCAAAAACTGGAATTGACGGAGTTTGAGAATGTCTGCCGCTCCTTGGGGGAGAAGCTTTTTAGTTCGGTTCCCTGTCTGGAACTGACGGAGAAGGAACGGGATATGCTGAATTGGGTGGAGAGCTCCGGCGTATACGGAATCGCTGCCCACCATGTTCAGTCTGGACTGCGCAGGCTTCAGGGCGATGAAAAACCGGTGACGGCCCGGACAAAAATGAGATACCTGTTTCGGTGGATCTTTCCTGAATGGAACTGGTATCGGGTCAAAGCGCCATTTGTTTACCGTCACCGATGGGCTGTGCCGTTTTACTGGGTATACAGGCTCTTCCGGGGGGTGTTTGTCTATGGCCGAAGAAATTTCCGCGTAATGGGAGCGGTATTCACATATCATGAGAAATAACGGGCGTGTTCTGTCTGCCGCGGAAAGGACATAGAAGCATGATTAAAACGATCGTCACTCTGATTGGGCCGAAGCGCAGGAATCAGATGCTGGCTCTGATTCCCGCGATGCTGCTGGCTTCCCTTCTGGAAATGGCCGGTCTCACAATGGTTGTCTCCATCTGCGCCTCCCTTGCGGACAGCGCGTGGCTGGGAGAAAACCCAATCGCGCTCTGGCTGCGTGGTACTCTGCGAATTCAATCGGAAGCCGCTCTGACGGAAGCGCTTCTCCTTGCGCTGATCGCGTTATACGCGTTCAAGCTTCCGTATCTGGCGTGGGAGAATTATATTGCGGCGAAGTTTGCGCGTAAGGCACGGTATGAGGTATCCGCACGGCTGTACGAACGCATGATACGAAGCCCCTACGCTTATTTTATACGGCACAGCACGGCGGAACTGCAGAATCTGCTTGGACAGGATATGTTCCAGTTTTCCGCGGGGCTTGAGGCATGTATGCAGATCGTGATGGAATCGCTTGCTGCGCTGGGAATGGGACTCTGCCTGTTACTGATCGATCCGGTCATGACGCTGTTTTTGGCGATGGGGATCGCATTTTTAATGCTGCTGATCCGCGTGATACTCATCCGGCCGATTCGGAAAGCCTCGCAGCGGCAGCGTGATGCGAACCGAAGGTACTGGAAGTGGCTGCATCAGATGGCCGAGGGGATCAAGGACATTAAAACCGGGCATCATGAATCTTTTTTTGAACAAAGATTTAAGGAAGCTGATGCGGAATACTTGCGGTCCGATTATCTGAGACAGTTCTGGATCAAGTTGCCGACCCTGTGTATGGAGAGCGTCATGGTGCTGACTGTGCTGTTGTATCTCCTCTTTTTTGTGCGGTCGGGGAAAGGTCTGATCGATTATCTGCCCGGTCTTTCCGCCCTGGCGTGGACGGCAGTGCGCCTTTTGCCGGCATTTAACCGGATCAATGGCGGTCTGACCCGGCTAGGCTATGCAAAGAGCTCTGTGGAGGCGATCCGGCTTGCCCTGGAAGAAACGGCGGCAGGGGAGAAGGAGCCGCCTGTCCGGCAGCCGGAGACGAATATGAACGGGAACATCCTGCTGGAGCACGTGTCCTATACCTACGACAGGGAGGAGAAAACCGTACTGCGGGATGTGGAGATGGAGATCCCTGCGGGAACATCGGTCGGCATCATCGGCCCTTCTGGCGCGGGCAAGACTACGCTCTTGGATATTCTGCTCGGACTGCTTGCGCCGGATGAGGGACAGGTCCGGATCGACGGCGTTCCTGTCGCCGGTCAATACAGGATACCGGATCAGATCGCTTATGTGCCGCAGACCACATTTCTGTTAGATGATACCGTTCGGAATAATGTAGCGATGGGCTTCGAAAGAGAGCAGATTCGGGACGACCAGGTGTGGGAGGCGCTGGAGAAGGCCGCGCTTGCCGATAAGATTCGAGCTCTTTCCCGCGGCCTGGATACACAGATCGGGGAACGGGGGATCCGTCTTTCCGGCGGGGAGCGTCAGCGCCTGGGGCTTGCCCGCGCAATCTATCGGAATCCGGCGCTGATTGTTTTTGACGAAGCGACCTCGGCGCTGGATCTGAAAACGGAGTCCGCCGTCCTGGATTCCATCAACCGCCTGAAAGGACAGAAAACATTGATTATCGTTTCGCACCGAATGTCAGCGATCGCGGGCTGCGACAGGATTTACCGTGTGGAAAACGGAACAGTCTGCCGGGAGAAGTGAAGTAGCCGGACGCGGTTCGGTCTGTCAGGCAGGCGGTAAGGCGGTTCGGGCCCGGCAAATCAATTGCGAGCGGAGGGAGCGACCTATGACACGGGAGGAGAAAAGAAAGATCTTTACCTGGAAGAATGTCATTCTGTGTGTATTGATCGCGCTGGCGGTTATTGTCCTGGCCGGTTATGCGGTCTTTCATCACTATTACAGTCTTCTGGATTACCATGATCCGAATGATTATGATTACGAAGAAGCCATGCATACGGAAGAGGGCGATACGATGGCTTCGGACGGCAGTGCGGAAACACCCGAGCTTTATATCGATATACAAACCGATGGCGATACTGTCATCGAGACCGCCGAAGGGGCTGGTTCCGAGGGGGAGATTGAAGACCAGATTCTCGCGAATCTCAGGCAGATGGAAGAAAGCTCTTCCCTTTATGAGACCGACGCGTTCAATCTGCTGCTGATCGGCATAGACGCCCGAGAGGATTCATTTTCAGGGAATTCTGACGCCATGATTCTGCTCAGCATCAACAGGAAAACGAAAAAGGTGGTCATGACCTCCCTGCTTCGTGATATCTATCTGTCAATTCCCGGGCATGGGAACAACAGGCTGAACCACGCTTATCTGACGGGCGGGATGAGTCTTCTGACGCAGACCATTCAGAATAATTTCGGAATCCATGTAGACAGATGCGTCGTGATTAATTTTTATCTGATGATGGACATGGTAGACGCCCTGGGCGGGCTGGATCTTGACGTATCCGCGGATGAGATCAAAGTGATGAATATGTATATCGAAAATCATAACCGTATGCTGGAAAGGCCGTTGGAAACAGATATATTGTCAGAAGCAGACGCCGGTCTTCTGCACGCGAATGGCAGCCAGACGCTGGCGTACACAAGGGTACGGTATGTGGGAACGGATTTTGCCAGAACCGGAAGACAGCGCACCGTGATTAATAAATGTCTTGAGAAGATAAAGAACATGAATCTCGGAGAGCTTATGGCGCTTGCGGAGGAATTCCTGCCTGAAGTGCGGACTGACCTGACGCAGGGCGACTGCGCGTCCCTGCTTCTTATGCTTCTCCGTTTCCCCGATTATCAGATCGAGACAATGACAATTCCCATCGAAGGCACATACCGATTCGCGGAGATTCGGAATATGTCGGTGCTTACGGTTGATTTCCAGAAAAATACGGAGGAATGGCATAAGCTGGTGGAGGGAGATTGACACAGGAAATAATCTTACACGCAGGTGGCGGCAGACTTATATTTACAATTCATTGAAAATAAAGTGGGCATGTGATATTATAATGAGGAAAGCGCCGATGACGCTTGCATCAATCGGCGTTTGACGAGTATCTCCATCGAGACGCCAGACGAGATGGTGTTATGAATAATTGAAAACGGGTATTGGCCGCTTTCCTGAGACTAATTCGCCCGGAACTGGGAGGCTTTTATGGACAGAATCTATACTTATCAGGAGATACAGAACTTGATATCGCCGGTTATGCGCAAATATGGGGTTTCCAGAGCGTATTTGTTTGGCTCTTACTCCAGAGGAGAGGCAACGCCCGAAAGTGATATTGATTTGCGGGTTGATTGCGACCGGCTAAAGGGACTGTTTGGCTTAGGAGGCTTATATGCTGATTTGGAAAGGGCTTGCGGAAAAAAGGTTGATCTGGTAACTTCGGGGGCTATGAACCATCCGGCAAATATAGATAAGGTGAGGGAGTTCCGCGACAGTATAAAAGAGGATGAGAGGTTGATTTATGAAGAAGGATATTGATATTCTGAAGAATATAAAAACATATTGCGAATATATTTGGAAGACCATTGCCAGATTTGGGGATAGTAAAGAAGTATTTGACGCGGATCAGGATTATCAGAATTCTGTATGTATGAATCTGCTTCAAATTGGGGAATTAGTAGGCCGGCTGTCAGAGGGCTTTAAGAATGCAACATCGGATCATATATATTGGCCGGCTGTTAAAGGAATGAGAAACGTATTAGTACACAATTACGGAGCAGTTGATTATGACCGTGTATGGGATACGGCTAAAAATGACATTCCTGTTTTGTATGCTGTTTGTACTGAATTGGTAGAGTTGTATGAAAAATAGCTGTGCCTCATCTTTCCAAAAACGCAAAAAGAAAGACTGATACGTTCAGACCGTTATGATCCGGCTGTCGCGTATCAGTCTTTCATTGTCTGGCTTCAGCCCAGCGCTTTCCTGCGGAACCTCCGCTCTTCGGTGGCGTAGGAAGAACCGTAGGCCATCGGATAGAGGAGGTAGGCCAACACCAGCGCGCCCATTACGTCCACAACGGAGTGCTGTTTCAGGAACACGGTGGAGGCGCAGATCAGAATGCACAGCACCAGTGACAGCTTCCGGAAGAGCGGATGTCTGCGCAGGTCCTCGCTCTTCATCACGGCCACATGGACGGCCACGGAGTCGAAGACATGGATGCTCGGGAAAATATTGGTTGAGGTGTCGATGCCCTGCAGCACCGATACCAGCCAGGCGAACACATTTTTGTTCGGATCAACCTGCGGCCGCATGTCCGTGCCGTTATGGAAGACGGTGCAGATCATCAGGCAGATCGTCATTCCGACGAACAGGTAGGCGCAGACCCGGTAAAAATCCCGTGTATTCTTAAAGAAGAAATAAAACACGGTTCCGAACATATACACAAACCACAGCAGATACGGCACGATGAAATATTCTGAAAATGGAATCATATCGTCGAGTGCCGTGTGTATGACGTGAAAATCCCGGGTTACCGTATGCTCCAGCCAGATAAACCATGGCATATACAGCAGGAAATACACGGCCACCCAGGCGTGTCTGTACTTTTTGATCCGTTCTTTCATGACCCCCACCCTCATCTATTTTTTTCTCTAAACGTGCATTATAGCACGCTTCGCGTTTGCATACAAGGGTGTTTCGAAAATGTTAATAATTTTTCAAATTGTTAAGAAAATCGGAAAACAAAGAAGCGGTTGAAATGGAACAGGGGTTGTGATAGACTGGTTTCCGAGAGGGCGGAACAGTGAACCTACCGGCAGAAGAGAAAACAGGATCACGGGAGAATATGGGACAGGCGCGCGGTGCGGCCGTCTGTTTTGTCATGCTCATCTGCCTTCTTTTGTCCGGCTGCGGAGCGGGCGGCGGGCAGAGGCTTAACCGGTACAGCGCCCAGTATTTCGATCTGTTCGATACCGTGACGGTGTTTACCGCGTATACGGCCGATGAAGAAGAATTTAACCGCTATGCGGAAGAAATGCACGAGGAGATGGCCATGTACCACCGGCTTTATGATATTTACCATGATTATGAAGGCGTTAACAATTTAAAGACGATCAACGATAACGCGGGCCTTACGCCGGTGAAGGCGGATGGGAGGATACTCGGACTGCTGGAGGAAGCGGCGGAGCTTTGCGGTCAGACCGGCGGCGCTGTCAATATCGCGATGGGGAGCGTTCTGTCCATCTGGCATGATTATCGGGAAGCGGCGCTGGCTGACCCGGCGCAGGCGCAGGTCCCGCCGATGGAGCTGCTTAAGGAAGCCGCCGCGCATACGGATATCGCGGATCTTAAGATCGACCGGGAGGCGTCCACCGTCTATCTGGCGGATCCGGAAATGCGTCTCGACGCGGGCGCCGTGGCGAAAGGCTACGCGACGGAAATGGTATGCCGAACGCTTCAGGCGGACGGACTGACATGCTTTATGCTGAACGTGGGCGGCAATGTCCGCACGGTCGGGCGCAAACCGGAGAGCGCGGGGGCTGGTCTTCTCCGGTTCGGAACGGCGGATGCAGGAGAACCGTGGTCCGTGGGAATCCAGAATCCGGATACGGACGGCGGGGAGGCGTACCTGCATACGGTGGAGATCGCCGACTGTTCGCTGGTGACCAGCGGAACCTACCAGCGCTATTATGAGGCGGACGGCGTCCGCTATCATCATATCATTCATCCGGATCTTCTGATGCCCTGGGACCGGTACGCGTCGGTCACGATCCTCTGCGAAGATTCCGGCCTGGCGGACGGCCTTTCCACGGCTGTATTTAATATGGAGATCGACGACGGCCTTAATCTGATCGAAAGCCTGAACGGCGTGGAAGCGCTGTGGATCTGCCCGGACGGAACCGAACAGAGAAGCTCCGGCTTCGCCCGATATGAGAAATAAGCGATAAAGCATGCATAGAATCGGAGAGAATAATACTATGAACAGAAAGAAAATGCGCAGCAGTTTTCTGCTGCTTTTAACGGCGTTTATATGGGGAACCGCCTTTGTAGCCCAGAGCGTGGGGATGGAGTATGTAGGGGCGTTTACGTTCAATATGTGCCGCTTCCTCCTGGGCGGAGCGGTTCTTCTTCCGGCCGTGCTCCTTATGGTGCGGCGCGTTCGCCAAACACATCCGGAAGGATCCCCGTCCGCCGCCCGCCGCAGCCGCATCCGCGACGGCATAAAAGGCGGCCTGGCCTGCGGCGTCGTCCTTTTCGTGGCCAGCAGCTTTCAGCAGATCGGCATCTCCATGACCACGGTCGGCAAAAGCGGCTTCATCACCGCCCTTTACATCGTTCTGGTCCCGGTCTGCGGCGTCTTCATGAAAAAACGCATCCCGCGCCACGTCTGGCTCGGCGTTGCGCTCGCCACGGCCGGTATGTATCTGCTGTGCGTCACGGAAAGCTTTACAATAAACCGCGGCGACATGTATCTCTTCTTCTGCGCCCTCAGCTTCACGGTCCACATCCTGGTCATCGACCGGGTTTCGCCGCGCGCAGACGGCATTCTGATCTCCTGCGTCCAGTTTTTCACCGCCGGAGTTCTTTCCGCCGTCCTGACATTTCTCTTTGAGACCCCGCGCCTGGCCGCCATCCTTTTCGCCGTGTCGCCGATCCTTTATTCCGGCGTCCTTTCCTGCGGCGTCGCCTACACGCTGCAGGTCATCGCCCAGAAAGACACCGACCCCACCGTCGCATCCCTCCTCATGAGCCTGGAGTCCGTCTTCTCCCTCCTCGCCGGCTGGGTCATCCTGCACCAGCGTCTCTCCGCGAGAGAACTGTCCGGCTGCGCCCTGGTCTTCGCCGCCGTCATCCTCGCCCAGCTCCCCGCCCGCGAGTAGATAGACAAGCGCGATAACCAGCTCCACAGCAGGGGCCGTGCGGCTTGAAACCTGAAAGCCGCGCGGCCCCTGCTGCGGAGCGTATCACCCGCGAATCCCCCCGAAACGCCTACTCCTTCCCCGCAAACTGATTCTTCACCTTCCGAATCTTCTCCATCTCCGCATTATCAGCCGTATACCATCCCTTCGCGGACATCTTCCTGTAGATATCATCCTGAATCCCCAGGCTGTCGTCCAGCGCCCTGTCAAAAGTCTGGTGCACATTCTGCGTCGAAGACTCAATCGTCCCATGCAGATACAGATCGCATACGCCCTTGGTCGTCAAGAGCAGGTTCTCCATAATACATTTGTCATCCATCTCTTTTCCCTCCTCAGATCAGATTATAAAACGAATCAAATATCTGCCGGTGCTTTTGCTGGATTTCCTCCACGCAGGATCTAAGCTCCGGATCCTGCAGACTGCGGATCGCATCGTCGCACTGGTTCTTCAGAAAACTCTCGTGGCTTAATGCGTCTTCAATATACGTCAGTTCCTTCGGGCTCATGTCGGCGCCTCCTTTTTCGCAATTATTTTCACATGCAGCGGTTCAGCCGTTCCGATTTCCATACAAAAAAGTGCGGAACGGAATCCGGCCGGAACGCTGCCCGTACGCTTAATATGCGCAGAAGCCGGCGTATTTATAAGCAAACCGCTCGTCAATATAAGACAAAATGCAGCCTGCTTCTGGAAGAATCACGAAAAATGTGATACACTTCCTGTAAGCGCCGCAAAATCCCGCGCGTTTTTAGAACAGCGCGCCGCAGCGGCAATGCAAAGAACAGATAAGGCGGACATTATGCTGTACCAGATCACAGACGGAACCGTATCCATGGGCGGCGAGACGGTGCTGTCCCACATAAGCTTTGAGATAAAAGGAAATGAAAAGATCGCTGTGGTTGGCCGCAACGGCGCCGGCAAGACGACCCTTCTGCGCCTTCTGGCCGGAGAAGCGGAGCTGGACCGGGACGATAAGCGGCTGACGCCGGGCGTCTATATGTCCAGACGGCTGAGCGCCGGCATGCTGCGCCAGCAGGCGGATCCCGCCGACCGGGAGAAGACCGTGGAGGAACTGCTGCTTGCCGGATGCCCGGGGAGAGGAGAGGCGGGACCAGCCGCCGGCACGAATGACAGTCTTTGCGGGAATCCGGCGCAGGAAGCGCTGTATTCCCGCGAGCGCTACGATTACGAGAAGGAATACGACCGTCTTTTCACCGGCTTCGGCTTTGACAAATCGGACAAATACCGCCGTCTCGGCGATTTCTCCGGGGGACAGCAGACGAAGATCCGGCTGATCCGGCTGCTGCTTGAAAAGCCGGATATCCTTCTTCTGGATGAGCCAACGAATCATCTGGATCTTGCGTCCGTGGAATGGCTGGAGCGGTATATCCGCAGCTATCCGGGCGCTGTCGTCCTGGTCAGTCACGACCGGTTCTTCCTGGATCAGACGGCGGAGGTGATCTATGAGCTGTCCGGAAACCGCCTGACGCGCTATCCGGGCAATTACACCCATTACCGCCAGGAGAAGGTGAAGAAGCTCCGGCTGCAGCAGAAGGCCTACGAACAGCAGCAGGAGGAGATCGCGCGGCTTACGGGGCTGATCGAACGTTTTAAGCACAAACCGGCCAAGGCCGCTTTCGCCCGTTCCAGAAAGAAGCTCCTGGAGCGGACCTCCCTTGTGGAGAAACCGGAGACGGACGACGTCCATATCTTTACCGGGCCGATCACGCCGGATACGGCCGGAAGCAAATGGGTCCTGGAAGCGGAGCATCTGAAGATCGGCTACGACAGGCCGCTTCTGGAAATGGAGCTGCGTCTCCGCCGGGGCCAGAAGCTTGGCGTGCTGGGTCCTAACGGCGCGGGAAAGACCACATTTCTTAAGACGGCGGCGGGACGGATCCCGCCGATTTCGGGGAGCCTCAGGCTCGGCGCGAGGGTGACGGCCGGTTATTTTGACCAGCACTCCGCGCAGATCGAGTCGGAAAAAAGCGTGGCGGAGCATTTCCATGACTGCTTCCCGGCCCTTACCGAGAAGGAGACGCGGCAGATACTGGGGGCGTTCCTTTTTGGAGGCAGGGCGGCCCAGACGAAGGTGTCGGAGCTGTCCGGCGGGGAGAAGGCCCGGCTGGTGCTGGCGGAGCTTCTGCAGAGCCGGCCGAATTTCCTGATCCTGGACGAGCCGACGAATCACATGGATATTCAGGCGAAGGAGACGTTGGAGTCGGCTTTTCGGGCTTATGAGGGAACAATCCTGTTCGTTTCCCACGACCGGTATTTTCTCCGGCAGGTGGCGGACAGTATGCTGATTTTCGAGGAAGGGCAGGTGTTTTACTATCCGTTCGGATACGAGCATTATCTGGAGCGGCTGCGGAAGGGGGAGAACGGGGATTCCATCACGGCCCGCGTGAGCGCGGAGGACGAGGCGCTGATCGCCGGGATCCGCGCCGTGCCAAGGGCGGAACGCCAAAGGCTTGCGGAAATCCCGGAGGAAGAAGCGTACGCAGACTGGCGGAGAAGGCTCGCAGGGGAGAAAATGGAACAGACGGCCCGGGCCGCACAGGAGAGCTTTGCGCGTCTTGAAGAAACATGGGAGACGGACCCGCAGAAAGAGGAGCAGCTCCGCGGGGATTACCAAAAAGCGTGGAACGCCTGGCACGAAGCCTGCCTGGAGTGGTATGACGCATACGTGGAAACGGAAATGTAAAATATTTGTATTTTTTCTTGTGGCGGTACAGGAAGATGTGATAGGATAGAGAAAGAATATAAGTTATCATCAGGAGGGTGAGCATCTATGGAAAAGGCAAAGAAATATCAGCTCGGCACGGCGGAGAACCGTGCGTTTCTGAAAGAAGTCGGGGAAGGGATCCTCCGGTTCGGAACGAGATTTCCTTCGCCGGGCGGTTCGTCCTATTACCTGGGAGACGACGGAACGCCCTGGACGGACAGGCCCAGGGAGACCTGGATCACCTCCCGCATGGTCCATGTGTACAGCATCGGCCATATGATGGGATATGAGGGCTGCGGGGAGCTGGCAGACCGGGGGCTTAAGGGCCTTATGGGAGAACTGCACGACGACGCGAACGGAGGCTGGTACGCGGGACTTAAGGCGGACGGCGGGTACCTTCCGACCAAACAGTGCTACGCCCACGCGTTTGTGATCCTGGCGGCGACCTCCGCGCTGCTGGCCGGACGGGAAGGCGCCGGAAAGCTTCTGAAAGACGCGTGCAGGCTGTACGATGAGAAATTCTGGAACGAGGCCGAGGGATTATCCTGCGATACCTGGAACACGGAATTTACGGAGCTGGACAGCTACCGCGGACTGAACGCCAATATGCATACGGTGGAGGCGTTCCTGGCGGCGGCCGACGCGGCGGGGGATGAGAAGTACCGCGTACGCGCCGGAAGGATCATCGATCATGTGCTTACATGGGCGCAGCAGAATGACTGGCGGCTGCCGGAGCATTTCTCAAGCAGCTGGGAGGCGGATCTGGAGTGCAATAAGGAAAAACCGGATGACCCGTTCAAGCCTTACGGCGCGACGCCGGGACACGGCATCGAGTGGGCGAGACTGATCACCCAGTGGGCGGTATCGGCCTATGGAGCGGCTTCCGAAACGAGCGCCCAATATCTGGATACGGCGAAGAAGCTGTACCGCAGGGCCGTATCCGACGCCTGGAACTGCGACGGAGCGCCGGGCATCGTCTATACGACGGACTGGAACGGCAGGGCGGTGGTCCACGACCGGATGCACTGGACGCTGGCCGAGGCCATCAACACCTCCGCAGTTCTTTACCGTGTTGCCGGCGAGGCGGAATACGCAGAGGATTACGCGGCGTTTATGGAATATCTGGACACGACGGTGCTGGATCATGTCAATGGTTCCTGGTTCCACCAGCTCGACGAGAAGAACCGGCTGATGGGAACGGTATGGCCCGGCAAATCGGATCTGTACCATGCGTTCCAGGCGACGCTGATTCCGTATAACGAGAAGACCGGCCTGTCGATTGCCGCGGCTGTGAAAGCGGCCGGACGGAAAGGGTGAATAAGCGGGCTGCTGCGGGATGTATTTCGCGGCAGCTTTTTAATATTTCCATGTTATTTTTCTTCCCCGATGCATAGGATTGGTATGAATAGCCGTGCCGGGAGGAACGCATGCAGGATCAGAAGCTGGAAAATCTGCTGAATCTGGCGCTTGGAGCCACGAAAGAGGAACGGGAGCGGTCCGGGGAGCTGTCTTTGGGCTATAACGGCGCGGCGCGGACCTGGGAACTGATCGTGAAGCACAGCGAGCCGCTTGACGGGATGCTTTCGGAGCTGAATGAGGCCGGCGCCGGGATCAAGGCGGAGAGTCTGCTGAATAATTATTCGATCCTGACGGTGCCGGAGGATCTGGTGGAGAAAATATCGGAATATCCGCAGATCGAGTATGTGGAGAAGCCGAAACGACTGTATTTTGCCGCCGCTCAGGCTCGCTCCGCTTCCTGCGTCCCGCTGCTGCAGCTTTCCGAAAACGCGTATCTTCCGAACCTGACGGGACGCGGCGTCCTGGTGGCGGTGATCGATTCCGGGATCGATTATTTCCATGAAGATTTCCGGAATGAGGACGGAACCACCAGGATCGCGCTTTTGTGGGATCAGACGCTTGGGAGAGTGTTTACGCGTGAGGCGATCAATGAGGCGCTGGCCGCGGGAAGCCGCCTGGAGGCGGGACGGCTCGTGCCGTCGGCGGATGGAAGCGGTCACGGAACGGCGGCAGCGGGCATCGCGGCGGGGAACGGCCGGGAGAGCGGCGGGAAATACCGCGGCGTGGCGTACGAGAGCGAGCTGGTGGCGGTGAAGCTGGGAATTGCGGCTCCGGAGGGCTTTCCGCACACGACAGAGCTGATGCGCGCGCTGGACTTTTCGGCCCGGTACGCGGCGGCGGAGAAAAAGCCTGTAGCTGTGAATATCAGCTTCGGCAATACGTACGGTTCTCACGACGGAACCAGTCTTCTGGAAACATATATTGACGGAATCGCGTCCTACGGGCGGACTTCCATTGTGACCGGCACCGGCAATGAAGGCGCGCAGAACGGACACATCTCGGGAATGCTGACCGTCCGGGCTCCGGCGGAGATCGAGCTGGCCGTCTCGGATTATGAAACCGGCTTAAGCGTCCAGCTCTGGAAAGAATATGTGGATGAGATGCGTATTTCCCTGATCGCGCCGGACGGCACCGAACTGGGACCGCTGCCGCCAGCGGCCGGAGTGCAGACGCTGGATCATAAGAATACGAGGATCCTTATATATTACGGAGAACCGGGACCCTACAGCGCGGCGCAGGAGATCTATTTTGACTTTATGCCCCGGTGGGGGGATTATCTGAGCGGCGGCTTTTGGAAATTCCGGCTGGCTCCGGAGCGGATCGTATTTGGAAGGTATGATTTCTGGCTGCCGTCCGCCGCGGTTCTTAATAAAGCTACCGGCTTTCTCGGAGCGACGCCGGATACGACGCTGACGATTCCTTCAACGGCGAGGGCGGCGATTTCCGTGGGAGCGTACGACAGTGCCTACCAGACATACGCGGACTTTTCCGGACGTGGGTTTACAAGGATGACCGGGCAGGTAAAGCCGGAGCTGGCGGCGCCGGGCGTGGGTATTATGGCGCCAAGGGCCGGCGGCGGCTACGAGGCGGTGACGGGAACCTCCTTCGCCGCGCCGGTCGTGAGCGGAAGCGCGGCGCTTCTGATGCAGTGGGGGATCGCGGACGGCAACGACGCGTTTCTCTACGGGGAGAAGCTGAAAGCGTATCTGATCCGGGGCGCCAGGCATCTGCCGGGATATTCCGCCTGGCCGAATCAGCAGCTTGGGTGGGGAGCGCTGTGCGTGCGGGACAGTCTGCCGGTCTGAACAAAAATAAGAACATACGTTCGAAACGGTTGCTATTTCAGAAAAAATGTGGTATACTAAAATAGGTTTATCTGCCGCGATCGCGTCGGGACGGCAGAACCCGGAAAGGAGGCGGCTGTCATGCCGGAACGTACCCATCAGGTACATCTGTATGAACCGGTATACGATGCGCGTTCGAGGGTTCTGATCCTGGGGACGTTTCCGTCGGTAAAGTCCCGCGAGAACGGGTTTTACTACGGACATCCCCGCAACCGGTTCTGGCAGGTGCTGGCCGCGGTGACGGGCAGGCCGGTCCCTCATTCGATCGGCGAAAAGAAGGCCTTCCTTCTGGACAGCCGCATCGCGCTGTGGGACGTGATCGCGTCCTGCGATATAGCCGGTTCCAGCGACGCGAGCATTACGAATGTGGTTCCGACGGATATCAGCCGGATCTTAAAGGAGAGCCCGATCGAACGGATCTATGCCAACGGAACTGCGGCCGGACGTCTCTACGAGACCTGGCAGAAGAAGCAGTGCGGGAGGGAGATCATTCTTCTTCCGTCCACCAGCCCGGCGAACGCTTCCTGGTCCTTCGAACGGCTTGCCGCCAGATGGTCCGAGCTGCTTTCGCTGGACAGTATCCCGCCCGCGTGTACGCGCGCTTGAAACAGTCGTAAAATGAACGATCATGAAATATACATAGAACAGGGGGTGCCGGTATGTTGGCCAGAGAGATGCTTGAACAGATGGAAGCGGAATATTTAAGCCCCTACGCGGCCCTGAGCCAGAATACCATGGGGCGGGACCGTTCGGAGCCGCTGTGCGATATGCGCCCGGAATACCAGAGGGACCGGGACAGGATCCTGCACTGCAAGTCGTTCCGCAGACTGAAGCATAAGACGCAGGTTTTCCTGGCGCCGGAGGGCGACCATTACCGGACGCGTCTGACGCACACGCTGGAGGTCTCGCAGATCGCCAGGACCATCGCCAAGACACTGCGCCTGAACGAGAGCCTGACGGAGGCCATCGCACTGGGGCACGATCTGGGCCACACGCCGTTCGGGCATTCCGGCGAGTATGTGCTGAACCAGATCTGCGAGGACGGATTTGTCCACGCGGTTCAGAGCGTCCGCGTGGTGGAAGTGCTTGAAAAGGACGGCCAGGGGCTGAACCTGACGAAGGAGGTGCGGGACGGGATCCTGAACCATCGGACGTCGGGCAGGCCTTCGACGCTGGAAGGGTGTATCGTGCGCCTTTCCGATAAGATCGCGTATATTAATCACGATATCGACGACGCCATCCGCGCGAAGATCTTTACAGAGAATGATCTTCCGCGGGAATACACGGAGGTGCTGGGCTGCAGCGTCCGGGACCGCCTGAATAATATGATCCACGACGTGATCGCTCAGAGCATGGACAAGCCGGCGATCCTCATGTCGCCGGACGTGGAGAAGGCCATGAAGGGCCTGCGCGTCTGGATGTTTGCCAATGTCTACAGCGGAAGCGTGGCCAAGAGCGAGGAAAAGAAGGCCCAGCAGCTGATCGAGACGCTGTACCGGTATTATAGCGAGCATGCGGACCAGCTTCCGGACGAGTACCAGAGACTGATGAGCGACCGGGGAGAGAAGAAGGAGCGTGTGGTCTGCGATTATATCGCGGGCATGAGCGACAGCTACGCGATTGACCGGTTTGAGGAGCTGTTTGTTCCGAAGGCCTGGAAGGCGTGAGCGGCGGAAGGGGCTGGAAGTGCGGCTGAAAGAAGCGGAGAGGGGGTGTTCTCATGTATTACGCGGACGACGTGGTGGAGGAAGTCCGTTCCAGGAACGACATCGTGGATGTTGTCTCCGGATATGTGAAGCTGCAGAAGAAGGGCAGCAGCTATTTCGGACTGTGTCCCTTCCATCATGAGAAATCCCCGTCGTTTTCCGTTTCCCCGAATAAGCAGATGTATTACTGCTTCGGCTGCGGCGCGGGCGGCAACGTCATCACATTTCTGATGGAATATGAGAACTATACCTTTCCGGAGGCGCTGAAGGTACTGGCCGACCGTGCGGGGATCGAGCTTCCGAAGCAGGAGATGTCGAAGGAGGCCAGAGCCCAGGCGGATCTTAAGATGACGCTTCTTGAGATCAATAAGCTGGCGGCCAATTATTTTCACTATCAGTTAAAGCAGCCGCAGGGCAGGGCGGGATATGAGTATCTGTCGAAGCGCTGTTTAAGCGACGATACGATCCGGCACTTCGGCCTGGGATATTCGAACAAGACCAGCAACGATCTGTACCGCTATCTGAAAGGAAAGGGCTACGGCGACAGTATTCTCAAGGAATCGGGACTGTTCACCATATCGGAGCGGGGAACGTGGGACAAGTTCTGGAACCGGGTCATGTTCCCGATCATGGATACGAATAACCGGGTCATCGGATTCGGCGGCCGCGTCATGGGAGAGGGGGAACCCAAATACCTGAACTCTCCGGAGACGAAGCTGTTTGACAAGAGCCGGAATCTTTACGGACTTAACTTCGCCAGATCGACGCGGGAGAAGTATTTCCTGATCTGCGAGGGCTACATGGACGTGATCGCCATGCACCAGGCAGGTTTTACCAATGCGGTGGCCTCTCTTGGAACGGCGTTCACCACCCAGCACGCGTCGCTTCTGAAACGCTACACCAGCCAGGTGGTGCTGACCTACGACAGCGACGACGCGGGAGTGAAGGCGGCCCTGCGGGCGATCCCGATCCTGAAAGAGGTGGGGATCTCCTGTAAGGTGCTGAATATGAAGCCGTACAAGGATCCAGACGAATTTATCAAGAACCTGGGCGCCGACGCGTTCCGCAAACGGATCGACGAGGCGAAGAACAGCTTTCTGTTTGAGATCGACATACTGAAACGGGGATATGATCTGGAGGATCCGGAGCAGAAGACCAATTTCCACACGGCGGTGGCGAAGAAGCTTCTGGAATTTCCGGACGCCCTGGAGAGGGACAATTACATACAGGCGGTTTCCAGAGAGCAGTTTATCAATTATCAGGATCTGAAGCAGTTGGTAAGCAGGACGGCCGCGAGGCTCGGACCGGCGTGGGCCGAGACGAGACAGACGGCCGGCTATCGGGGTTATACGGATTCCGGCGGACCGTCTTTAGCGGCCGTCGGCGCAGGCGAACGGGGAGCGCGGGAGGAAACGCTTTATGAGCAGCGGGGCAGCCTGGCAGCGGGCGGCAGGACGCGGGGGCCGGGACAGAGGAAAAGGGAAAAGGACGACGGCGCGAAGCAGTCCCAGAGACTTCTGCTTACCTGGCTGATCGAGGATCCCCGGCTGTTTGATAAGATCCAGGGCATTATTACGCCGGATGATTTTAAGGACGAGCTGTATCATACGGTGGCGCAGATGGTATTTGACGGACATGCGGCCGGCAATCTCTCGCCGGCCGGGATATTAAATCATTTCATCAATGACGAGACACAATACAAGGAGGCAGCGGCGCTTTTCAATGCCAGTCTAAAGGATTCTCTCGGAAGTGAGGAGCAGAAAAAAGCGTTTTCGGAGACGGTGATAAAGGTGCGCAAAAACAGCCTGGACGAAGCCAGCAGAACGGCCGCGGATATCGGTCAGCTGCAGGAGATCATCAAGGCGCAGAGCGCGCTTAAGACCCTGCATATTTCCTTTGATTAGGGCTAAACTATATGCAGACTGCGGAAAGGTAGGACCATATGGACGAAAAGGTATTGGGATTTGAGGAAAAACTGCAGCAGCTTCTGGCGGAGGCCAGAAAGAAGCGGAATACCCTGGACAGCCAGGAGATTCAAAGTTTTTTTGCCGGCGACGACCTGGATTCGGATAAATGGGACGCGGTCTATGACTTTCTGGATTCGAACCAGGTGGATGTGATCCATATGGGCGGGGGGGACGATCTGGATCTGGATCTGTTTCTGGATGAGGAGATGGATCTGGATAACGAAGAAGAAATCGACCTGGAGAAGATCGACCTGTCCGTACCGGAAGGCGTGGGGACGGAAGATCCGGTCCGCATGTACCTGAAAGATATCGGCAAGATCCCGCTCCTTACCATGGAGGAGGAGATCGAGATAGCCAAACGGATCGAATTGGGGGATGAGGAAGCGAAGAAGCGTCTGGCCGAGGCGAACCTGCGGCTCGTGGTAAGCATCGCCAAGCGCTATGTCGGGCGCGGCATGCAGTTTCTGGATCTGATCCAGGAAGGCAATCTGGGGCTTATCAAAGCCGTGGAGAAGTTTGATTATACGAAGGGATATAAGTTCAGCACCTATGCGACCTGGTGGATCCGGCAGGCCATTACCAGGGCCATCGCCGATCAGGCCAGGACGATCCGGATACCGGTGCATATGGTGGAGACGATCAACCGGCTGATCCGCACATCGAGACAGCTTCTGCAGGAGCTGGGCCGGGAGCCGCAGCCGGAGGAGATCGCGGAGCGGATGGAGATGCCGGTGGACCGGGTACGGGAGATCATGAAGATCTCGCAGGAGCCGGTGTCGCTGGAGACGCCCATCGGCGAGGAGGAAGACAGCCATCTCGGCGATTTCCTTCCGGACGACCATGTGGCGGTACCGGTGGACGCGGCTACGTATACGCTGCTTCACGAGCAGCTTCTGGAGGTTTTGGAGACGCTGACCGACAGGGAGCAGAAGGTATTAAAGCTCCGTTTCGGGCTGGACGACGGCCGGCCGAGGACGCTTGAGGAGGTCGGAAAGGAATTTAACGTGACCAGGGAGCGCATCCGCCAGATCGAGGCGAAGGCGCTCCGAAAGCTCCGTCATCCCAGCCGCAGCAAGAAGCTGAAGGATTATCTGGATGAGTAGGACGGCTTTGCAGCGCGGATACGCTGCAGGTACGGCGGCAGAACCGGTTCCCGGTGGGGGCGCCGCGGGTACGGATGCAGAACCGGTTCCCGGTGGGGGCGCCGCACAGACAGATATGAAACTGTCGGACAGGCTGGAAATGGTGGTCTCCTTTGTGCTTCCCGGGAGCTGTGTGGCCGACATAGGGACGGACCACGGCTATGTGCCGATCGCGCTTGTGAAGCGGGGAATCGCCGTCCGGGCGCTGGCCATGGATATAAGGGAAGGACCTCTTGCCCGCGCAAAGGAGCATATCAGCCGGTACGGACTTGACGGACAGATCGAAACACGGCGCAGCGACGGCGTCAGCGGCCTTAATCCGGGGGAAGCGGACACGGTGATTGCGGCTGGTATGGGCGGCGAACTGATTCTACATATCCTCCGGGAAGGACGGCGGCTGTGGGATACGGTCGGGCACTGGATCCTGTCGCCTCAGTCGGAACCGGAGAAGGTGCGGGTATATCTGCAGGAGAACGGATTTAGGATCGCGGCGGAGCGGATGCTTTGCGAGGACGGTAAGTTTTATGTAGGAATGGATGCGGTCCGTGGGGAGATGGAGCCGCTTGACGGGGTGCAGGCTCTTTATGGGCCGTGCCTGATCCGGGAGAGGGATCCGGTCCTTTATGATTTTCTGAAACGGGAGGAAGGCGTACTGTCGCGGATCCTGACCGGCCTGGAAGGACAGACCGGCCGGAAAGCGTCGGCGCGCAGGGAAGAACTGAGCCAGCGTCTCGCATGCGCGCGGCATGCTATGGACGCATACCGCGCGTGAGCGTACGGTGTATGTGCCGCATGACGGATCGGACTGCGGAGCAGGATGCGGACGGAGATACCGGCTGAGAAGGAGGCTGATTTTATTGAAATGCGCTGAATGGATCGAGAAACTGAAGGAGCTGGCGCCGGAGAGCTATGCCTGCAGCTGGGATAATCCCGGCCTTATGACCGGGCGGTCGGATAAGGAGATCAGCAGGGTGCTCGTGGCGCTGGACGCTACCGACGAGGTGGTGGAGAAGGCGGTTTTAGAGAAGGCGGATCTTCTGCTGACCCATCATCCGCTGATCTTTTCACCGGTAAAGCATGTGAACGACGGAGATTTCATCGGAAGGCGGCTTGTGCGCCTGATCCAAAACGATATCTGCTGTTATGCGATGCACACGAATTTTGACGCGGCGCCCGGGTGTATGGCAGACCTGGCGGCGGCAAGGCTCCATCTGCTGGACGGGAAGCCGCTGGAAGTGATGGGAGAAGCCGGCGGAGCGCCCTATGGGATCGGCAAGGCGGGGATCCTTCTGGAAGCGGTATCGCTTAAGGAACTGGCGGAACAGGTGAAGGAGGCCTTTGGACTGCCGTTTGTGACCGTTTACGGCGCGGAGCGCGCGTCTGAGACGATCCGGCGGGCCGCTCTTTGTCCCGGCTCCGGCAGAGGCATGGCGCCGGAGGCGAAGAAGGCGGGGGCGCAGGTGCTGATTACCGGGGATATCGGTCATCATGACGGCATTGACGCGGTAGCCGAAGGCGTGGCTGTCATTGACGCGGGACATTACGGACTGGAGCACATTTTTATTGATTTTATGGCGGACTACTGCAGGGAGAAGATCGACGGAAGGGCGGCTGTGATGACCGCGCCGGTGTCGTTCCCGGCCGCAGTCTGGTAGAAAGGAAAGGTTTTTAAGGTGGTAAAGGCATTTATAGAAGGGGAAGAACGAGAATACGAGAACGGGACGAGGCTCTATGAGATCACGGAGGAATTCCAGCCGAAGCATCCGTATGACATCATTCTGGCGTCTGTGGACGGGAAGTTGACGGAGCTTCATAAGAAGATCAAGGGCGGAAGTCACGTCCGCTTCATTACCACGGCGGAGAAGCCGGGACTGCAGACATACCAGAGAAGCGCTACGCTGATCATGCTGAGAGCGTTCTATGAGGTAGTGGGGGCGGACCGGATCCGGAAGATATCCGTGGATTTCTCTGTGGGAAAGGGATTTTTCGTGGACGCCCGGGGTGATTTTACGCTTACCGGGGAGCTGCTTAAGCAGGTTCGGGATAAGATGCGGGAATATGTGGAGCGGAAGATCCCGATCATGAAGCGGAGCGTGGGGACGCAGGACGCCGTCGAGCTGTTTGAGAAATACGGAATGCACGACAAGGCGCGGCTGTTTTCCTACCGGCGCGTATCGCGGGTGAATCTTTATAATCTGGATGGATTTGAGGATTATTTTTACGGATATATGGCGCAGAACACCGGATACATACGGTATTTCGATCTGGTGCCCTATGAATACGGCTTCGTGCTGATGCTGCCGTCGCTTTCGGAACCGACGGTCGTACCGGAATTCGTGCCGAGCAGGAAGCTGTTCGAGGTGCTGCGGGAGTCGTCGGAGTGGGGCGATAAGATGGAGATCGCCGACGTGGGAGCCCTGAATGAGAAAATCTGCATGGGCAGCGGGGACGACCTGATCCTGATCCAGGAGGCGCTTCAGGAGAAGCGGATCGGTCAGATCGCGGAGATGATCGCCGGACAGCCGGGGAAGAAATTTGTGATGATCGCCGGGCCGTCTTCGTCGGGCAAGACGACATTTTCCCACAGGCTTTCCATCCAGCTGAGGGCGCTGGGGATGAAGCCGCATCCGATCGCGGTGGATAATTATTTTGTGAACCGCGTAAACACGCCCAGGGATGAGGATGGCAACTACAATTTCGAGTGCCTGGAAAGCCTGGATACAGAGCAGTTTAATAAGGACATGCTGCGGCTTCTGGCCGGTGAGACCGTGGAGCTGCCCAGATATAATTTCATCAGCGGAGAGCGGGAGTACAAGGGTGATTTCCTGACGCTGGGCGCCGACGATATCCTGGTCATCGAGGGCATCCACTGTCTGAACGACCGGCTGTCCTACAGCCTGCCTAAAGAGAGCAAGTTTAAGATCTACATAAGCGCTCTGACGCAGCTGAATATCGACGAGCACAACCGGATCCCCACAACCGACGGCAGACTGCTGCGCCGCATGGTGCGGGACGCCAGAACCAGAGGGATCACGGCCAGGGAGACGATCCAGCGGTGGCCATCGGTCCGAAGGGGCGAGGAGGAGAATATTTTCCCGTACCAGGAGGAAGCGGATGTGATGTTTAATTCGGCCCTGGTCTATGAGCTGGCGGTGCTAAAGCAGTACGCCGAGCCGCTGCTTTTCCAGATCCCGAAGGACTGCGAGGAGTACGCGGAGGCCAAGAGGCTCCTTAAATTCCTGGATTATTTCCTGGGAGTGGACAGCGAGAGGATCCCGCATAATTCCATTACGAGGGAATTTATCGGAGGGAGCTATTTCCCGGTCTGACGGAGATTATGCAGCGCCGCGGCGGGGGAATGCTGCCGATATACATCCGATATTCGCATGAAATGCCCCCTGCGCGGATAAAAAGGGATAGAAGTTTCGAAAATTATGTGATAAGATAGCAGATGAGCAAGACAGGTGATCGCTGCCGCGGGACCGAAAGGCCGCGGGGGAGGAAAGTCCGGGCTTCACAGGGCAGGATACCAGATAACGTCT
>CANPYE010000010.1 GCA_947588005.1 uncultured Lachnospiraceae bacterium
AAAGACGACATTTTGCCGTTCTATGATAATGCAAAAGGGAAGACAGTGACCTTTGTGACCATCATGGATGACGAGCCGGGGCTGCTGTCTGATCTTTTGCGCATCGTGGCGGTCTATAAAGCCAATATCCTGACGATCCACCAGAGTATCCCGGTAAACGGCGTGGCGACGCTGACGCTGAGCGTGGAGGTGCGGTCGGACACCGGCGATATCTCCGCCATGGTGGAGGAGATGGAGGCCATGGGCGGCATTCACTCCGTGAAAATAATCGCGCGGGAGTGAAGCAGGGCGCGGCAGAGAGGATCGCGGGTGCAGGCAGGAGAGGCGCAGGATGCGGCAGAGAGAACGCTGCGTGCGTGAGCAGAAAAGAATTGCGGAAAGACGAAGAAAATATACAGCCAGGGAGTGAAAGATATGGTATATGCAGCAATCATGGGATACGGAACCATCGGTTCCGGCGTATTTGAGGTTCTGACGGTCAACCGGGCGCAGGTGGCGGCCGCGGCCGGGCAGGAAATCGAGGTGAAATATGTACTGGATCTGCGGGATTTCCCGGGAAGTCCGGCTGAAAATAAGATCGTCCACGACGTTTCGGTGATCGTAAATGATCCTGAAGTGAAGCTGGTGGTGGAGACCATGGGCGGCTTGAAACCGGCCTATCCATTTGTAAAGGCATGTCTGGAGGCCGGCAAGCATGTGGCGACGTCCAATAAGGCGCTCGTGGCGGCTTACGGCACGGAACTTCTGGCGATCGCCCGCGAAAAGCATGTGAATTTTCAGTTCGAGGGAAGCGCAGGCGGCGGGATCCCGATTATCCGCACGCTGTACCGCTGTCTGGGCGGCGAGCAGATCTCGGAAATTACCGGGATCCTGAACGGCACGACCAATTATATTCTGACGAAAATGGACCGGGAAGGCATGTCCTTCGAGCAGGCCCTTAGGCAGGCTCAGGAGCTGGGATATGCGGAGAAGGATCCGACGGCGGACGTGGAAGGCCACGATACCTGCCGCAAGATCGCGATCCTGACGGCGATGGCTTCCGGCAAGGAAGTCGATTACGAGGATATTTACACGGAAGGCATCACGAAGATCCACGCGGCGGACCTGAAATATGCCGCGGCGATGGAGAAGGCCATCCGCCTGCTGGGTTCCGCGCAGATGGCCGGGGACGCGGTCTCCGCCTGGGTGGCTCCGGTGATGGTGGGACGGGAAAACCCGCTTTCCGGCGTGCACGATGTGTTTAACGGCATTCTGGTCCGCAGCAATATGCTGGGCGTCAGCATGTATTACGGCAGCGGCGCCGGGAAGCTGCAGACGGCCAGCGCCGTGGTGGCGGATATGATCGAGGAGACGGTCCATCTGAATGAAAATGTACCAATGGGTTGGAGCAGCGAGAAGCTCTCCATCATGCCGGTGTCGGATGTGCGCTGGGCGTATTTTCTGCGGATCGGCGGAACTTACGACGCGGTGAAGGATCTGCTGGCGGAGCATCTGGGCGAGTGCTGCGTGGTGACGCTGCCGGAGCTTGCAGGAGAGGAATTCGGCCTGGTGACCGGCGTCACGAGCGAGGGGCTGATGGACGCCGCCCTGGCAGCGCTGGTTCCGGCGCTTGAGGCGGCCGGGAGCGGGCTGCGGCAGAAGATCCGGGTGGAGGCGTAGACAGAGCAGAAGCTGCCCGGGAAGCGGAGCAGACGGCGAGACAGCTGTTTGTAAGGCGACTCAGACAGCCTGGGCTGTTCGAACAGTGATGCAAACGCTGCGGAGACACCCGAGCGGCGGAAAATTGTCTTTGAAGTGTGAGACGGTACAGGAGAATCATGTGAAAATGGTCGAGACGATTAAGATATTATGGAAGATGCTGATCGGGCAGGGGATTCCCTGCCCTTTCAAATTCCTGACAGGGCTTTACTGCCCCGGCTGCGGCGGGACCCGGGCGGTATGGCTTCTTTTGACCGGACACATTTTCCTGAGCATCCAGTACCATCCGTTGGTGTTTTACACGGCGTTTATGGCGGCAGTGGAGCTGATCGGATACTGTCTGGCAAAAAAACTGAGGCGGCCCGGACTTTACCTGGGGCGCTATGGCCTTGTGGTGTCTGTCGGGGTCGCCATCGTGTTGGTCAACTGGATCATTAAAAATTATATGCTGGCGGTGCGGGGCGTGGATCTGCTGCCGCCGCTGTGAAGCAGGCCTTATCGGTAATCGTCGTAGATCGATTCGTAAATGGAATCAAGGTCCTCTCCGCCGTAGAAGGATTCGTAGAGCGACTCATAATCATCGAAAATATCCTGAAATTCCGGGCTGTTTAAGAACTCCTGGTACTGCGGGCTGCGGACAAGGCCGATCATGAACGTCATCAGAATGCTTAACAGGATGGCGAAGATCGACATGATCAGTCCCGCGATCGCATAGCCCGAGAAAGGCTTGCCGCGCTTGGACAGGATTACGAGTACAATGGAAGCCACAGCCAGCGGGAACTGGATCAGCGGGCTGCAGCAGCAGGTGATCAGGGCCAGCAGGCCGGTGATCATGGCGGCCAGCGCCAGAGGGTTGTTCTCTTTCGGGGGAGCCTGCTGGTACGGGGGCTGTTGATACGGATCCTGCTGCCAGTTATTCTGCGGCTGGCTGTTCGGCTGCCAGCTACTCGGCTGCCAGCTGTTCTGCGGCTGGCTGTTCGGCTGCCAGTTATTCTGTGACGGCTCGTTCTGCTGCCAGCTGCTCTGTGACTGCCCGCCGGTCTGCGGGTACAGACCGCCCGGCTGCTGTCCGCCGTTTACCGGCGCCGGTTTGCCGCATTCGGTGCAGAACTTGCCGGTATTTACTGTGCCGCAGGAGCAGATCCAGCTGCTTGTCGGCGGCGTACTGCCGCCCTGGGATTGTCCGGTACCTGACGGATACGAACGATCCGGCTGCTGCCAGCCATACTGCGGCACGGCGCCCGCGGTTCCGTCGTCCGGCTTATGCCAGCCGTCTCCGGTGGGAACCGGAATTTCTTCATAATCATGATTCTCTTTATATTCGTCCATTTCTAATCCTCCGATTGCAACTTCATCCTATCATAAAACTCCCGTTATGTCCAGATAGAGCGGACAGATTATCCGTTTTTTCCGAGTTCTTCCTTTCGCTTCGTTTTCTCCGCCAGAGTCAGGGCGTTGGGAGAGAGATAGTAACGGATCAGTTCCTGCATCTCGTTTTTCGAAGCGGTGGGGAAATATGCCCGCAGCTTACGGATGCGGTAGCGCAGGGAGGAAAGGGACAGGTTCATGAGCTCCGCGGTTCTCTCCTGCGTCTCCCCGCCGAGAAGCGCCTGGAGGATCCGGATGTCCAGACTGTCGCCTTCTGCCAGAAGACGGTTCAGCGCCTGTATCGTGGCTACATCCGCGTCCTCGTAGAAATCGATATCCGGAAATTCCTGCGGCTGCGTGTCCGCTGCCGGCGGATGACCGTCTACCATGGTGGAATCCCGGATCCGCAGGGGACATTTGATAAAGGCGTTGACGGTGAGCATGGGATTTTTGACCAGAAATGAGCACACCTGGACGGCTTCCTCGCCCAGCGCCCGGAAATCCTGTTCCACGCTGGTGATCGAGGGCGACATGAGTCTGGAGAGGAACGAGTCCCCGAAGCTGATCAGATGGAGGCTGTCCGGAATTCGCACGCCCCGTTCCAGAAGAAACTGCAGCAGATAGATAGCCGCTGTATCATTGACACAGATCACGGCCGAATAATTGCGGATATGCTCCCAGATTTGCTTTGTGCAGTCCGCGATGGAGCCGTAGTTATAGTAGATGTCGTCTTTCCACGGAAAACATTCTTTTTTGACGGAATCCGCGTAGGAGCTGGGATTGACGCCGAACAGCGCGATCCGTTCATTTCCTGCGTCTTTTAAATGGGACAGGAGCGTATGCATACTGCTCTGGTAATCCAGAAGCAGGATGTTCGTGCGGTTCAGCGCGTTGGAATTCTGATCGCCGGTTACCAGAAGGCACAGGCAGCCCTTCTTAAGGATCAGCGAAGCGATCCGATTAATCCAGTTGATCGAGGTTCCGATAATGGTGACGATCTCCCCGGCGCGTCCAGCTTTCAGCTGCCCGATATCTGCTTCCGCCATTTCCATTACCCGTATCTTTTTCAGATAAGCCTGACCGGACAATCCCTTCATCGTTTCCTTGCACCAGAAGGAGTCCTGATATTCCGGCTCTATGATAATGCGTATGTTCATTTTGCTGAATTATCCCCCACTGTGTATGCTGACTCTGTTTTTATACGAACAGAGCGCTTGTGATGCTCTGCTCGTATTTTCATGCAAGCAGGGCGCCAGTGACGCTCTGCTTGTATTTCCATGCGAGGAGAGCGCCAGTGACGCTCTCCTCGTATTATACTACTTTCGGCTTGATTTTCAATCGTTTGAATTATTAAAAAAGTGGAAAGCAGATCGCAAAACGTTCAAATTTTCGGGAAATAATCCTAAAAAATTCGACTGTTACGATGAATATTCAAAATATAAAATATAATTAGATATAACTCGGACAATTACTGAATAATGCAGAAATCGCGCCGCCGGTGCTGTTTCTCGCGGACCAATGTAATTAAAGCACAGCTGCAATGCAGCAAATAAGGGAGGTTTTCAGGGTTGAAACGAATGATCAGTATGGTTCTGGCGTGCGCGCTGGTGATCGGAACGACGGGCTGCCAGGGAACGGCGTCGCCGTCCGCGGGTGAAAACACAGCCGTTCAGAACCGGGAAGCAGGCAAGGCATTGGAGGCAGGAACCGCCGGGGAAGCAGCGGGAAATGAAACCACGGAGGCCGGCGAGGCAGCAGGCAGCGAAACCGCGGCCGCCGGAGATACCGGCACGGAAGCGGGCGGCTCTGGAGAGACGGGCCAGGCGGCGCAGGAGACTGTGTCCTGGATTCCGGAGGAGGAGACCGAAAGCGAACCGGCTCCTTCCAGCGAGTATAATGTGATCTCGGTTGACGACTACATAGACAAGACCACATCCGGCCTGCTGGGCCAGTTCGTCGGTTTCCTGTCGGGCTATGAATTCGTGTATGATTCCGACGGAACGCCCCGCACGGCTCTGCCGGAGGAGTGGTTCGAGATCTGCAACGGGCCTTACGCGGATCCGAATCCCCACAACAAGCATCAGGACAAGCTGCTGATGAACGACGAGACGGGACTGTGGGAGGTCTGGAACGACGATGATTACAGCATCGATATTCTGGACCAATATATCCTGGCGGACGCCTTTGAACGGTACGGGACATTTTCCAGCAAGATGATCAAGGACGGCTGGGTGAACTACGACGTATACGATATGGGCGGCGGCAACCGCAGCAACGGCGCCTACGCTCTGATGAAGAATAACGATTATCTTCCGGTGTTTTCCGGAAGCGCCGAATTCGGCAACATTTATACGGTCTATGGCGAGCCGTATATCGGCAATGAAACGCTGGGAATGTCCGCGGCGGGAATGCCCAATCTGGCTGTGGATCTGGCCGCCGTCTTCGGCGGGGTGACCAGCGACCGCGACCCGGCTCTCTGGCTTAAGTATTTCGCGGCGATGTACGCGATGGCCTATTTTGAGGACGATGTGCCAACGCTTCTTAGGGAAGCCGAGATCGTTCTGCCGGAGGGCTGCTGGCAGAGGAAGGTCGTCGACGAGATATTTGCCATTAAGGAACAGTATCCGGACGACTGGAGAAGGGCCGTGGTCAACGCGGAACGGAACTGCTACTTAAGCCACTGCGATCTGAACGGCGACGTAATGGGAGAGACCAGCGTCAACTGTGCGTTCATTGTTCTCGGCCTGCTCTATGGAGACGGCGATTACTATGAAACCTGCAAGATCATGTCGTTAGCCGGACATGGCGGAGACAGCACCACGCCGACGGGCTTAAGCATCGTGGGAATCATAAACGGCATGAAGTTCCTGGACGACGAAAGGAACGCCCCGGTTAATGAAAAGATCTGGCAGGACGGACAGGGCGTAGTGATCAATAAAGGCTATCCCGATTCTCTGGCCAAGTATTATATGTACTGCCCCGGCCTTCCGGAGATCATGCCGATGACGGAGCTGGTGGATCTGTACCGGCAGAATTTCGAGCATCTGCTGCTGGAGAACGGCGGCAGGATCGAGGACGGCAATTACTACATCCCCAAGGATCCGCTGCGGGGAGCGGAATGTGTATTTGCCGAGGATTTCGAGAGCGGGAACCTGGACGGCTGGGAGGTCATCGGTGGCACCGAACTGTCCGACCCGGGCTTTACGGGAACCTATTCCGCCCGCGTGAACGGAAGCGGCAGTGACACGGAGGAGACGGGCCTTTATACGACTCTGAGCGGACTGGTTCCGGGAGCCAAATACCGGATGACCGCCTATGTGCGTTCCACGGCGAAGACCAGCGCCCGGCTGTTCGCCAGGGAGCCGGGGGCGGAGGAATATACCTTTGCCACGGCGGAGGATCAGCAGGCCTATGCGAAACGTGATTTTGTCTTCCGCGCGACGGCGGAGACCATGGAGATCGGTATTTTGGTGCCCGCGGGTACCAATGAGCGCCGCAACGCCAGGATCGACGATATCACGGTCGTGCATATTCTGGAGGCTGAGCCGCTCGGCGACTGCGTCGCGATAACGTCCGCGCAGGAGAACGGAATGTATACCGGGCAGCTGGAGCTTACGATTACAGGAAGCGCCGCTAAGGAGGTCTATCTGAAGCTGACCTTCGCCAATCCCAACGGAAGGATCGTGAACGCGCCCATGACGGTGGGAGAAGAACATTACGCTGCGATCCCGTTCTATAAGACGGGGGATGAAGTTTATGAAAATTCGCGCGACTGTGTCTATATCCCGGTGATCCTGGAAAATGACGTCAATACGGTTACACTGGATCTCGGAAACGCGCAGATGTACATTCCGTCCGCGCAGATCGTCACGGTCAGCGATCGGCGGCAGTGATATGCGCCGCGCAAACGTTACTGTAAACAAGGAAAAAAAGAGGAGGGCACTATGAGCAGGAAAAAGATGACGAAGAAGATGATGGGATTTCTGGCAGCCGCGCTGCTTGCCGCGGCGGTATTCGCACCGGTAAAGGCCATGGCCGCCGGATGGAGCGGGGGCACCGATGAGGACGGCTACAGGCTGATCGCCACGAAGGACGACATGCTGACGCTGATGAAGGACAGCAGTCTCTGGGGGAAGGACGCCAAATACCGGCTGTCTGCGGATATTGACTTAAAGGGAGCAAAGCAGAATCCGATCGGCAATAACAGCAAGGGAAAGCATTTTCAGGGAACCTTCGACGGGAACGGCCATACGGTGAAGGGCGTCAATATCGAGGGTTCGGAAGGTTATCTTGGACTTTTCGGATATGTAGAGAGAGCGACGATCAAGGATCTGACGATCGAAGGCTCCGTCACTTCGACGGCGAAAGCGGCGACCGGTTCGGATAAGGCGAAGACCTCGGTGGGAGGTCTTGTGGGCGCCTGCCTGACCAGCGTTGATATTGAAAACTGCGTGAACAAATGCGCGGTCACGGCGGAGAATGTGAAATACGTCGGCGGTATCGTGGGTTACGTTTACGCCGTGTCGTCGAAGGAAGGGCTGGAGGTTACCATTAAGGGCTGCGTCAATGAAGGCAAGATCAAGGGCTTTCAGGAGACGGGCGGAATCGCCGGTTATACGGTGACCGCCAATCCCAAGGATTCCTCGATCAAGAATATTCCCATTGTGATCACCGAATGCAGGAATAAGGGCGATGTGACCGCGGATTCCTATGTAGGCGGAATTATAGGCTACGCCAAGGACAATCTTTCCGGCAAGGACCAGACAGAGATCAGCCAGTGCTTAAATGAAGGCAAGGTCACGGCGATGGTAACGGGCGAGAAGGCCAACGCCAACATCGGCGGCGTGGCCGGCGTCCTCTGGATATCCAAAGTTACGGACTGCATGAATACCGGCGCGGTTACTTCTTCCGCGATGCGCACCGGCGGTATCGTCGGCTTCGGATATACGAAGGATGAGGCGGAGTATTCGGTCTGCACCAGCTATAACTCCGGCAAGGTAGAGAGCACGGCCAAGGCCAGAAAAGGCGCGGTGATCGGCTCGGCCGTGAAGGAGGGGTTGACCGCTGAGAACAATTATTACAGCCAGGGCCCGGAGGATAAATTCGGAGCCGTATCGGTCGCTTCGGCGGATGTGGGGAAAAAGGATAAATTTAAGGAATTATATCAGAGCAGCGCGTGGACGGATACGGCGAAGGGTCCGGTGCTGAAGGTATTCAAGTAGGAGGGGAAGGGCTATGAAAAAGTATCTCGCTGCAATCGTTTCATTCGCGGCGCTGGCGGTCTTTTCGGCGGCCTTATGCCCCGTGCGGGAGGCGCGGGCGGAAGAACCCAATGTGGTCTATCTGCGCGACGGCGGCTCCGGAGACGGCTCCTCGGCCGATCAGGCGGTAGGAAATCTTCTGGCGGCGTACAGCGCCCTGGATATGGAAGGCGACGCGACGATCGTCGTCTGCGGCCCGTTTACCCAGGCGCAGACCTTCGATTACGCGCTGCCGTTTGGCGGAAGCGTAACGTTTACGTCCGTCTATGACGGCGTGGATTATCGCGATCAGGGAGCGGTTTACGAATTTGAAGCGTGCCGGTTCATCTGCTACGGCGATACGAGATTTGAACGCATGGATTTTCACGCGCTCGGGGCCTACCTGCTGGTGGTCGGGCAGCATAATCCGGTCACGATCGGGGAAGGCGTTACGATCACCGGCGACCAGCTGACCGGCGGCTCCATCGCCAAATCCTTCTCCATTCTGGGCGGCTACCAGAAGGGCGTAGGCGAACCGCCGTTTGAGAGCGACGCGGATACGAACATCACGGTCCTTTCCGGAAGCAAGATCTATATCGTCGCGTTCTCGCGCCAGCTTCTGGGTACCTATACGGGGACCGCGCACATAAAGGTAGGCGGATATGCGGACGTCTCGGTGCTGCACGGCTCCGCGGCGTACCCGGACGGGATCATTCTGGGAACGACGCAGATCGAGATCACGGACGACGCGCGTGTCCGCAACCTGTACGGATGCACCCAGGATACGGATATGGAGGGGTTTGAACTGACCTGGGAATCCGGAAGCATCGATAAGTTTGAGTGGACCTGTTCTTACACGCCCGGCAAATATTTTAAGACGGTAAACGATACTGTGCTCAGGGCCTCGGAGGAGGTACAGGAGCAGGCGGATTTCGAGGAGATCGCGCCGAACTTCGATCTTGTTCTGGGGCTTGATGAAGAAGCGCCGCAGGGGAACGGATCCGGTGACGGAGCGGACGCGGCAGAAGCCGCGGAGAACGCGGATGAAGGCGAGGCGGAAAATTCCGGCGATGCGCAGGCCGCCGGTGCGGATGAGGCCGGTGCAGAAGCTTCCGGCGATGCAGGCGCTTTCGGCAATGCGGAAGCTGCCGGTGCGAATGGAACCGGGACGGAAAATTCCGGAGATGCCGGCGATACGGAAAACGCGGCCGCTGCAGCAGTGAAAGCGGCGGAGGCGGATACCTCCGGCGGAATGCCCATCGGGGCGGTGGCTGCTATCGCTGTTGTGATCGTCGCGGCCGCTGCCGCGGGGATAGCGGTTGGTAAGAAACGCAGCAAAAAGTAAACGGTTTCCTACGGGGGCGCCTGCCTGACGGCAAGCGCCCTGCAGAGCAGAAATGGAGATGGGGGATAGTGAAAAGAAACTTATATCGGATAATTGGGACGGTATTATTTTCAGGATTTTTAACAGCGGCGGTTTTGCCGTCGGCATGGGCGTCGGAATCGCTCACGAAAGCGCCGGCGCCGCTCGGACCGGGACTGTGGGTCGACGAGCCGTATGACAGTACGGTGGAGAGACTTACCGAGACAGACGAAAACGGCTGGCGGGTGATCCGGAAAAGGGCGGATCTGTTGTATCTGATGAATCATGAGGAACTGTGGGATGCCGGTATACATTTCCGCCTGGGGGCAGATATCGATCTCGCGGGCAGCGAAGACCAGCGGCCCATCGGGGACGCTGGACGTCATTTCAGCGGGATCTTCTACGGGGATGGATACACGGTCAGCGGACTCAGGATGCACGGCAGCCTCGACGGCCTCGGACTGTTCGGATATGTAGAGAATGCGGAGATCAGCGGTGTAACTGTGGAAGGAACAATCATCTCTACCGCGCCCGCTCCGCAGGGTACGTTCGTCAGGCGAACGTCGGTCGGCGGTGTCGTCGGAGTGGGTGTGAATAACGTAGAGGTTAAGGGCTGCGTGAACCGGTGCCGCATTACGGCCCGGAATGCCAGCTATGTCGGCGGCGTGATCGGCAGCGTAGCAGGAAACGACGGCGAGGCCGTCATCCAGGGATGTGTGAATGAAGGAAAAGTAAAAGGCTACGAATATTCCGGAGGTTTGATCGGCTACGGCACAGGCGTTCCGGTCAGCGTCATTTCCTGCCGGAACACCGGCAATATAACCTCGCAGATGCACGTAGGCGGCATCGCCGGGTGTCTGGACGGCGGAGCGGACCGGGATGAGCAGACGGAGATCCGCGAATGTATGAATCTGGGCAGCGTTCTGTCCACGTCGGGCGGCGGAGAAGCATACGCAGGCGGCATCATCGGAACGGCCCGGTTTGCCAGCGTGTATTCCTCCATCAACTCCGGATCGGTCTCATCGATCGGCAAGTATATCGGCGGTATCATCGGATACGGCTATACCGAGAATGGAACGGCATACTATCTGATTGGCTGCTACAATGGCGGGCAGGTGACGAATGCGATCGGCATCGCGCTGGGGGCCATCATCGGAGATGGAATCGGGGAAGGGCTTATTGCAGAGAACAACTATTTCAGCGCGGGCATGGAGAACGGACTGCTGCATGCCGTTTATCTGAAGAGCAATAACCTGTCGGACGAGATTCTTCAGATGCTTTCCGGCATCGGCGGAAACTGGATCAATACATCAATGGGACCGCAGCTGAGGGGCCTTCACCAGCATGAAAGCAGCAGGATGAGCCCGGTTGACGCTGAGACTCACAGAAGGATCTGCAGCACCTGCGGCGAGGTAATCGATTCCGGCGAGCATGAATGGTCGCCGTCGGTTCGTTATTATAAATACTGCTGGATTTGCCATTACAGCGACCGGATGCCTACCGACGAGGACGGCTATCGGATCATTGACGATAAGGATGCGCTTCTGGATCTGATGACGGACAGTGCGCTCTGGAGAGCCGGAACGAAATACCGTTTGACGGCGGATATCGATCTGGAGGGCAGCAGCGCGCAGCAGCCCATCGGCTCCAATGCGAAGGGCAAGCATTTCATGGGGACGTTCGACGGGAACGGACACACGATCAGCGGTCTGGATCTTACGGGATCGGGCGGCAATCTGGGCCTGTTCGGCTATACCGAGAAGGCCGTGATAAAAAATCTGACCATAGAGGGAACTATAACGGCCGGCGGAAGCGTCCGATCCGTGGGCGGCCTGGTAGGCGCCAATATTAACGGCATTACGATCGAAAACTGTGTGAACCGCTGCGATGTCACGGCGGAGGAAGGAACCTATGTAGGAGGTATCGTGGGCCAGATCTATAACGTGACGAAGACCCAGGGTAAGGCCTCTGTGATCAGCGGCTGCGTGAACGAAGGCGCGGTAAACGGCTATCGGGATACAGGCGGAATCGTGGGCTACACGGTTACGGCCAATACGAATGACGCCTCCTATCCGAATAATCTTATCGCTGTCATAAACTGCAGGAACGCCGGCCCCGTGACAGCGGATTCGTATGTGGGCGGCATCGCCGGATTTTTGAGGGATTACCGCAGCGGAAGCAATCAGACATATCTGAGCGGCTGCCTGAATACAGGGACGGTTACGGCGACGATTACCGGAGACGACGCCAATGCCAACGCAGGCGGTATCGCCGGCGTGGCGTGGATCTCCAATGTCTCCGGCTCCATGAATACCGGAGCAGTCACATCCCAGGCGTTCCGCACCGGCGGAATCGTCGGCTACGGCTATACGGCCGGCGGGGCCGCATACGCGATCACCGGGAATTACAATAACGGCGAGGTCACCAGTACGGTTACCAGCCGCAAGGGAGCGGTCATCGGCTCCGCGGCCGCAGACGGTCTGACCACGGCGGACAATTATTATTATAAAGAGAACAGCGGAAGCGTCGGAGACAGCTATAACAGCAGCGCCGTTACAGCAGCGGACGTATCGGATGAGACGGCTTTTTCGGCTCTGTATGCGAAGACGGGCCTGTGGCTCTATACGGTCGAGGGACCGGAGCTGACCCGCTTCCATGTGCATGTGCCGGAGGAGGAGCGCGTGCTCAGACCGGTGAAAGGCGATCCGCTGCATCACAGAAGACTGTGCATCTGCCTGCAGCCGGAAACCGGCGTGGGCGAATTGGGCACGCATGAATGGGGCTGGGCCGACAGCCGGAAAGCCTGCGCGGACTGTTCCTATAAGCCGGCGCTTCTGGCGGAGTGGGACGGCAAGACGGACACTGCAGGAAGGCGGCTGATCGAAAACGCCGCGGATCTGAGTAAGGTGATCGAGAACTACACCCTTTGGGGCGAGGACGCCAGCTATCTCATGACGGCCGACATAAGCCTTGCGGGACAGCTGCAGAGGCCGATCGGCGATAGCGGCCACCATTTCTACGGAAGCTTTGACGGCGGGAACCACACGGTCAGCGGTCTGGATCTTACGGGATCGGGCGGCAATCTGGGCCTGTTCGGCTATACCGAGAAGGCCGTGATAAAGAACCTGACCATAGATGGAACTATAACGGCCGACGGAAGCGTCCGATCCGTGGGTGGCCTGGTAGGCGCCAATATTAACGGCATTACGATCGAAAACTGTGTGAACCGCTGCGATGTCACGGCGGAGGAAGGAACCTATGTAGGAGGTATCGTGGGCCAGATCTATAACGTGACGAAGACCCAGGGTAAGGCCTCTGTGATCAGCGGCTGCGTGAACGAAGGCGCGGTAAACGGCTATCGGGATACAGGCGGAATCGTGGGCTACACGGTTACGGCCAATACGAATGACGCCTCCTATCCGAATAATCTTATCGCTGTCATAAACTGCAGGAACGCCGGCCCCGTGACAGCGGATTCGTATGTGGGCGGCATCGCCGGATTTTTGAGGGATTACCGCAGCGGAAGCAATCAGACATATCTGAGCGGCTGCCTGAATACAGGGACGGTTACGGCGACGATTACCGGAGACGACGCCAATGCCAACGCAGGCGGTATCGCCGGCGTGGCGTGGATCTCCAATGTCTCCGGCTCCATGAATACCGGAGCAGTCACATCCCAGGCGTTCCGCACCGGCGGAATCGTCGGCTACGGCTATACGGCCGGCG
The DNA here is from genome assembly GCA_947588005.1 of uncultured Lachnospiraceae bacterium. Lineage (GTDB taxonomy): Bacteria > Bacillota > Clostridia > Lachnospirales > Lachnospiraceae > UBA3402. The sequence goes on from CANPYE010000010.1 coordinate 13,396, forward strand.
GGGCCGCATACGCGATCACCGGGAATTACAATAACGGCGAGGTCACCAGTACGGTTACCAGCCGCAAGGGAGCGGTCATCGGCTCCGCGGCCGCAGACGGTCTGACCACGGCGGACAATTATTATTATAAAGAGAACAGCGGAAGCGTCGGAGACAGCTATAACAGCAGCGCCGTTACAGCAGCGGACGTATCGGATGAGACGGCTTTTTCGGCTCTGTATGCGAAGACGGGCCTGTGGCTCTATACGGTCGAGGGACCGGAGCTGACCCGCTTCCATGTGCATGTGCCGGAGGAGGAGCGCGTGCTCAGACCGGTGAAAGGCGATCCGCTGCATCACAGAAGACTGTGCATCTGCCTGCAGCCGGAAACCGGCGTGGGCGAATTGGGCACGCATGAATGGGGCTGGGCCGACAGCCGGAAAGCCTGCGCGGACTGTTCCTATAAGCCGGCGCTTCTGGCGGAGTGGGACGGCAAGACGGACACTGCAGGAAGGCGGCTGATCGAAAACGCCGCGGATCTGAGTAAGGTGATCGAGAACTACACCCTTTGGGGCGAGGACGCCAGCTATCTCATGACGGCCGACATAAGCCTTGCGGGACAGCTGCAGAGGCCGATCGGCGATAGCGGCCACCATTTCTGCGGAAGCTTTGACGGCGGGAACCACACGGTCAGCGGGATCGATCTGACCGGAGATAAGTATATCGGCTTCTTCGGCTATGTGGATAATGCGGAGATCTGCAATCTGACCATTGAGGGACGGGTGGCGCTGGCGGAGGGAACCGAAGGCGGCCAGTCCATCGGCGGTCTGATCGGCGCGTGCCCGCACGCGGTCATTGTGAAAAACTGCGTCAACCGCTGTGTCGTCTCCGCGGGCGACGCCAAATATGTAGGCGGCATTGCCGGATACCTTTATACCCGCGGTCAGTCCCAGATCGAGGACTGCCGCAATGATGCGGAGGTTTCGGGCGGAAGCCTGGTGGGCGGTGTGATCGGCTACATCGAGGGCAACGGTACGGTCGACGACTACAGTATTCTGGTCAGGAACTGCGCCAATACGGCGGCTGTGGCAGGAAGGGAATATGTTGGCGGCATCCTGGGACAGTCGGATACCGGAAAGAATAAGAATAACGAGGATATTTTCATCAGCCTCTGCCGGAACACGGGGAATATTGAGGCGGTAAGATATGTGGGCGGTATCGCCGGATATCTCCGGGATACGGGCTATACGATATCGAAGGATCAGACGACCCTTTACCAGTGCCTGAACGAGGGCACAGTGACGGCTTCCGCTTCCTCGGTCGAGAGCGCTTACGCGGGAGGCATCACGGGTGCCGTCGCCTACTCGAACATCGCCTATTCCATGAATACCGGAAAGGTTTCCTCCGCGGGCAAGCGGGTCGGCGGTATCACAGGCTCCGGCTATACGGCCAGCGTGGACGCGAAGTACTGGATCGCCTGGTGCTATAACGCCGGCGAGATCGAAGGGCCGAACGGCTCCACCTGCGCCATCGCCGGATACGCGATGGATGAGGAACACGGAGGAAAAGAAGGACTGCAGCTTGAGAACAATTTCTTCAGCAAAGGGGAAGGAAAGCACGGCAGCAGCGATATTCTTCACGGAACGCAGATTGAGCTTACGGAAGGCGAGATCGCGGACCGGAATAAGTTCGTCAGCCTTTTCGAGGGAAGTCATCCGGACGTCTGGCTCTACACGGTTGACGGGCCTGAGCTTCGCGTATTCCATACGCATCAGGCGGAAAGCGAACGCCGGATGCTGCCGGTGGCGGATGATTACGAAAATATGCACCAGAAGCTTTGTATCTGCCTGATGCCGGAGACGGCTGTAGGCGAAAGGGCGGCGCATGTCTTTAAAATGACGGACGGCCGCATGGCGTGCGAGACTTGTCCTTATAAGCAGCCGTCGCTGTCGGAATGGGACGGCAAGACGGACGAGCATGGCCGTGCGGTCATTGAGAACGCCGCCGGGCTCCAGAAGCTGATGGCCAATGAAGGACTCTGGGGAAGCGAGACTGTGTCGGTGCATTATGTCTTAGGCGATAATATTGATCTGAATGAGCTCGAATGGCAGCAGCCTATCGGAAGTCACAGCAAGCCGTTCTACGGAAGCTTCGATGGCGCAGGTTATACGATCAGCGGGATCAACCTCAGCGGCGAAAGCGAGTATATGGGCTTCTTCGGCTATGTAGTCAATACGACGATCGAGAATCTGACCATAGAGGGAAGCGTTACATCGTCGGGGGCGCATTCCATAGGAGGTCTGGTCGGCGCCACTCCGGGAACCGTTACTCTGACTAATTGTACAAACAGGTGTACTGTGACGGCAGAGAACGCGGCAGACGTAGGCGGCCTGATTGGACGGATCTATGCCCAGGCAGAGGTATCTATCGCAAAATGCGTCAACGAAGCGGATGTCACCGGCGGAAGCGAGAATACTGGCGGAATCGCCGGACGGCTTCATGTGGGAGCGAATGCCAATGTGAAAGACTGCCGAAATACGGGCAGCATACGCGGCGGAACGAATGTCGCGGGTGTGATCGGATATATCGACGCCAATATAAAGCCGACTGGGCAGACGGCAGTGGTGAGCGGCTGTATAAACGAAGGAGAGATTTATGGAAGCGGAACGCAGGTCGGCGGTATCGTCGGACTTTCGGAAACCGGTGCTAATTCGGGCAATGTACCTATAACGATCGTCTCCTGCCGGAACCTGGGGAAGGTGAGCGCTGTCAGCAATACGGTCGGCGGTATCGTGGGCTATCTGAAGGATACCGGATATTCCTTCATGGATGGTCAGAGCGAGTTGTCCGGGTGCCTGAATGAAGGAGAGGTAGTCTCGATCGAAGGAACATCCACTGGCTATTCGGACGCCGGAGGAATCGCGGGAAGCATAGCTTATGCCGTCGTGACGGATTCCATGAATGTGGGGACCGTATCCGGAGCCGGAAAGCGGGTCGGCGGTATCGTGGGAAATGGTTACAATTCGAGTGCCGGTCACTCCTATGCGATTTCCTATAACTTCAATAGAGGCGAAGTGAGCGGAGCATCCGGAAGTACATATGCGATAATCGGATGGGCAACGGCAGGCGGTTTGGGTACGGAATCCAACTATTATACGGCAGGCCCGGATGATGCTGCAAATAAGGGACATGGCACGAAGGTAGAAAGTGAGAAGATTTCCGAGAGGGAGAGCTTCGGCGGACTTTATGAGAGGACGGAGACCTGGCTTTATACAACGAAGGGGCCGGAGCTTGAGACATTCCATGAGCATGACAAATTGGAGTGGCTTCCCTTTGAAGAAGATCCGGTGAAGATGCACCAGCAGTATTGTATCTGCGGCAAGCCCATGGGAGAACCAGAAGCGCATCATTACGAGGGCGACAGCACCGTCTGTACCGTATGTGGGTTTGATTCTTCCAATCCTAGGGATAATGAAGGACGCTATATGATCTCGACCGCGGAAGGACTGCTGGCGTTGATGGAACGTGCCGCAAGCGGAGATAAGACGGCGTTGTCGGATAACTATATTCTTATCAAAGATATTGACCTTACTGGTAGAGATGGGCAGAAGCCGATCGGCACAAATAGTAAGAGTAAGCAGTTTACAGGCAGCTTCGATGGGAACGGACATACGGTCGAAGGAATTAATATCAGCGGAGAACAAAACACTGCATTTTTCGGATATGTCAACGGCGCTGCGATCAGTAACCTGACCATAGAAGGAGCGATTAGTTCTACAGGTTCACAGTCCGTCGGCGGTTTGGTCGGAGCCTGCCCGACCGGTGTTACGATTGAAAACTGTGTGAACAAGTGTACCGTGACGGCACCCAATGCAAAATACGTCGGCGGTATTGCAGGTTTTCTCTATGTGCAAGGTGAAGTTAACCTGAAAAACTGCACCAATGAAGGAACTATCATCGGGAACGAACAGACAGGCGGTGTGGTTGGCTTCATCGATGCGATACGCGCGAATGTCAATATCACGATTGATTCCTGCAAGAATACGGGCGCTGTTACTGCCGGTACCAAGACAGGCGGTATCGTAGGTTATGTGAATGCCGCAGGTTCTCCGAAGACGAAAATAGCGCCGATGACCATTACTGGCTGCAGGAATGAAGCGAAGGTCGAGGCGACAGGAACGGATGGTAATGTCGGCGGCATCATTGGAGAGCTGGATGCAAATGCAACGCTTACATCAACAGTTGCGGAGTTTGTTATCACAGAATGCTCCAACAGCGGCTTGGTAGACGGAAGCGGTTGTCATATTGGTGGTATTGCAGGAATTGTGTGTGCCGGACAGGAAGTGACCTTTAAGGATTGCACTAATGAAGGAACTATCACCGGAGAAGAACAGACAGGCGGTGTGGTTGGCTTCATTGATGCGACGCAGGCGAATGGCACGATCACGGTTGATTCCTGTACGAATGCGGATACGGGCGCTGTTACTGCCGGTACCCGGGCAGGCGGTATCGTGGGCTCTGTGAATGCCGCAGGTTCTTCGAAGATAGCATCGATGACCATTACCGGCTGTAGTAATGCCGCGCAAATTAAGGCGACAGGAACGGGGACAGCAGATACGGATGGTGATGCCGGCGGTATTGTTGGAGAGCTGGATGGAAATGCAAAGCTTACATCTACAAATGCAAAGCTTGTCATCACAGAGTGTTCTAACAGCGGCGAGATCAGCGGTAATTACAGCGTTGGCGGCATCATTGGACTTGCAGCAACGGGACAGACGGCCACAGATTCTTATTGCAATGTGCCAATCGAGATTTACCGATGCGGCAACAGCGGCGCTGTAAACGGAAGTGGTAGGCATATCGGTGGTATTGCTGGATTTCTGAATGATACCGGCTTCGGCAAATTGAACCAGATATCGCTGAGCGAATGTTTTAATACAGGCGGCATAACAACGTCTGCACAACGAGCAGGTGGAATTGTAGGCGAGATGGATGGCTCAGAAATTAAGGATTCTATGAATGCAGGCAAAATTACAGGAAATAGTTATGCAGGAGGTATAGTAGGCCGAGCATCCATTTCAAGCTCTATTATTTCACACAATTATAATGCGGAAAGTGAGATCAGTGGAACGTCAAATACATCGGCAGTTATAGGGGCGGCTAATTCAGCTCTACAAAAGTATAAAGAATATAATTACTACAGCGCCGGCCCGGCAGACAGCAAAGCTACAGAAGTCACGCAAGAAAATCTCACAAAAGAGGACTTCTTCCAGGGCTTCGATTTTGAAAGTATCTGGATGATGACGGATGATGGCCCTGTGCTTCGGTATTTCAACCCGGAAGCGATGATGCTTTCCCTTGCCACTCCGTCCAATGCTACGCCGTCCAACGCCACGCCTTCGAACGCTATTCCGCTGGGGGCGGTCGGAAAGGTTCCTGGCAGGACGGATTCCGAGAAAGACGGAGAACCGGCTGGCGGTCTGCCGGATTATCCGGTGGCGACGCCGTCGAACCCGGAGGATAGAAGGACGAAGGAGCCTTCCGAAGAAGACGGCCGGACCTCCGGCGGAGAAGAAGGGGATGACAACCAGCCGTACCCGGCGGCGACGCCGCCGAATGCGAGCGCTGTGCGGCGGGAGGAAGAAGGAGACGAGCAATTCTGAGGACAGACCGGCGGAACCCGGGCGGCGCGCCCGGAAAGGGCGGCGCCGCCGCGGGGAAGCCGGATTTATAAGGAGGGAGAATTATGGGTAGACGCAGGGGTATGTATCTGGCGGCGGGACTATTGATGATTATCTGGCTCTGCGCGGCCTGTGCCGGAGGGAAGGACGCCGCGAAGACGCAGATAATCCCGGAAGGGGAGGTTCCGCATGCGGAGCTGCCGGAAGACGAATTGACTGACGGCGGTCTGGCGGAAAGAGCGGCGCATGAAGAAATCTTGGAGGACGACGGGGAACACGTAAGCGGCGAGGAGGCGGCCGATGCTTCGGAGGAGGGGGAATCTGTTGATGAAGAAGCGGCTGCGCTGAACGAGGAACCGGATATCTGGGAAACGGATGAAGGCCACAACGACCGGGATCTGGGCGTAGAGGCGGATGACAGTGAACTGGATGACTTTTCGGAGGACTGGGAGTTAGATGGGGAGTCGGACGACTGGGAGCCCGACAATGAGGAAGCGGACGGAGAGGCGGCTGTGCCGGCCGCTTTCCGGGACGCGGCGGTGGATGAGGAAGGTTATGTCCTGATCGGCGACGCGAAGACGCTGCTGGCTTTGATGCACGATGATTCCGCATGGAAGAAGACGTCCAGGTACCGTCTTACGGCCGATATCGATCTGGAAGGCTGTGAAGGCCAGAATCCGATCGGCAGCAGCGGCAAGGGGAAGAATTTCATGGGAACCTTCGATGGGGCCGGACATACGGTCAGCGGGATCAAGATCACCAGCCGTCAGGGCCATGCGGGCTTCTTCGGATATGTGAACGGAGCTTCGATCAGCGGCCTGACGATCGAAGGCACAGTTACTTCCACGGCCGCGGCCCCGGAAGGAGATAAATCGCGGGAAACGGCGGTAGGCGGCCTGATCGGCGCCGTGTCCGGCTCCGCAACGGTCAGCGGCTGCGTGAACCGCTGCGAGGTGAAGGCGCAGAATGTCAAGTATGTGGGAGGCATTGTAGGTTATATATACGCAGTATCTTCCAAGACCGATCTGAGCGTTGCAATCAGGGACTGTGCCAATGAAGCCGCCGTGGCCGGTTATGAAGAAGCGGGAGGCATTATCGGATACAGCATTACGGGCCGGGAAGAGACGGAGGGGAAGGAAGCGCTTCCGAATACGCCGGTTACTATTTCAGGCTGCCGGAATTCCGGCAGCGTGACGGCCCGCGCTTATGTGGGCGGTGTGGCCGGTTATGTGAAATCCATGCATATGTCGGAGGAGCAGACCAAAGTCACCGGCTGTATCAATATAGGAACGGTCGTGTCAACGGCTCCCGGCGAGAGCGACAGGGCGAATGCCGGCGGGATCACAGGCGTTTTGTGGACCGGAATCGTGGCGGACTGCACAAATTCCGGCGCGGTCAGCGCCAAAAGCCCGCGTATCGGCGGCATTGCGGGATACATATATGCCGGAACCGTACGGAACTGCACGAATAAGAGCGCGATTGCCGCCGCGGAATATAAGATGGCCGGAGGCATCGTGGGCTGCATTAACGCCGTATCCGCAGTGCCCGGTATGTACGTTATGGTCGAGGGCTGCGTGAACGAAGGCGCGGTGACGGGGTATGAACAGATCGGCGGTATAACAGGCTATGCGGTCACCGGAAGCGAGAAGAATCCGGCGATCCCCAATCAGACGGTGCGGATCAGCGGCTGCACGAATTTGGGCGCGGTGACGGCCCACGCCTATACGGGCGGTATTGCGGGGTATGTAAAGGATGAGATTGTGGCGGGGAATCCGCTGGAGATAAGCGGCTGTACGAATAAGGGCGCGGTAACGGCGACCGCTGCCGAGGAGAACACCAAGGCGAATGTCGGAGGGATCGTCGGAGTCCTGTGGCTTTCTACGGTGGCAGACAGCACAAATGAAGGCCCTGTAAACGGCGAAGCCGTCCGGGTAGGAGGCGTGGTGGGATATACCAATGCCGGAACCGTGAAGGGCAGCAGGAACCGGGGAAGCGTAACTGCCGAAGAATGTAAGCAGGTGGGCGGCGTGATCGGTTTCATCGACGGCGTTTCCCAGAACCCGAACCTGTATGTGAATGTGGAACGGTGCTTTAACGAGGGCGAGGTCCGCGGCTACCAGCAGGTGGGCGGAATAGTGGGGTATTCGGTCACGGCCAAGGCCGAAGATGAGACATTTCCCAATATTCCCATCTGCATAAATGGCTGCTTTAACTCCGGCAGCGTTACTGCCCATTCCTATGTGGGCGGCGTAGTGGGATATCTGCGGGACGAACGCGCCGGGGAGAACCAGATGGAGTGCCGCGGCTGCGAAAATGAAGGGACTGTTGTCGCGACAGCCGCGGAGGAAAAGGCCAATGCCAATGTGGGCGGTATCGCGGGCGTAGCCTGGATCTCCAATGTGACCGACTGCCGCAACAGCGGCTATGTCCGTTCGAGCGCCATGCGAACCGGAGGTATCGTGGGCTACGGCTATACGAAGGAGAAAGCTGCTTATACGATCGCCAGGAATTTGAATACGGGCAGAGTGGAGAGCCTTGCCAGCGTCAGGAAGGGCGCTGTGATCGGCTCCGCGGTGAAGGAAGGGCTGACGGCCGAATTTAATTATTACAGTGAAGGACCGGAGGATAAGTTCGAGGCCATTTCCGTAAAAGAGGAGGATTTAACCGACGACGATGCGTTCCCGGAGCTTTACCGTGACGGCGTCACATGGCTCTTTACCATCGACGGTCCCCACAGCCGCGCGGCCCATATCCATACGGGCGAGGCGGTTCCGATCCCCAACAATTCCTCGCAGCATCAGCTTCAGTGCATCTGCGATGAATACGAAGGCAATAAACAGCAGAATCATACATGGGACGCTTCCGGGAAGCGCTGCGTCGTATGCGGATATACGCGGTGAGCGTCGGCCGTGCGCCTGTTGTTTGTGCCGCTGGGTGTGTGCTGCTTGCGGCCGCCGGGCGCGGGCTGTTTACCGCTGGTGGGACTATGGCCGCCGGACTTGCGGCGGCCGACAATAAAGTGTTCGACTTTATAAGAAATTATCTTATAAATTTCGTCTGTTTTGTAAACAAGAGAAAGTATACAATAAAATCAGAAATTTAACTACATTTCAGGTATGCCCGGTCAGGGGAGAGACAGAGGGAATGCTCTCCCCGCGGGCGGAAAGGCAGAGAAAAGGGAATGAAAGCAAGGATATGGCAGGAAAAGGAAAAGCTTAAGACCTACAGGCTGGGCGAGGCAAACGAAGCCCCGCATTTCATCGAGAAGAAGCAGTACCAGGGCGCCTGCGGCAAGGTATATCCCCTGCAGGTGACGGACCGGATCTTCGACGAGACGGAGGAGAAAACGTATGATATGGTTCATATGGAGAATGATTACATATCGGTTAAGCTTCTCCCGGCCATCGGCGGCAAGATCTACGGCGCGTCCGCGAAGAAGAACGGCTATGAGTTCATTTATGAGAATCCGGTGGTGAAGCCGGCGCTGATCGGTCTGTGCGGCCCCTGGGTATCGGGCGGCGCGGAGTTCAACTGGCCCCAGCACCACCGCCCCACGACCTATGCGCCGGTGGAATACAGTCTGCGCGAGAACGCGGACGGATCCGTCACCTGTTTTATGGGAGAGCTGGAACCGTTAAAGCATATGCGCGGCATGGTGGCGGTGACCATTTCTCCGGACAGCAGCCTGGTGGAGGCGAAGGCGACCGTTACCAACTGCACCGATAAGGCGCTTCCGTTCATGTGGTGGAACAATACGGCCGTCCGGGTACACAGCCAGTACAAGGCGATTTTCCCGCCGGATATTGAATACGGCTCTGACCATGACCGCCGGGCCATTATTTCATTTCCGGTGATGAAGGGCGTCTTTGAGACGGCGAGACCTTATGATTACGGCGACGGTACCGACGTTACATGGTTCAGCGAGGTGAAGGTGCCCACGTCCTTAATGATCCCCCGGGGCGAGACGAAGATGGATTTCCTGGGCGGATACGATTATAAGCGCGGCGCCGGGACAATGATCATCCACGATCATCACACATCCCCCGGCTGCAAGATGTTCACCTGGGGCGACGCGGAGTTCGGTAAGAAATGGTGCGCGAACCTGACGGATAACGGGGACCGCTACCTGGAGCTGATGACGGGAAGCTACACGGATAACCAGCCGGATTTCGCTTATATCGAGCCGGGCGAGACAAAGGAGTTCGTCAACTGCTGGTACCCGATCCAGGGCATCGGCGATGTTTCCAACGCCAGCGTGGACGGCGCCATAAGGCTGACGCCGGCGGAGAAGGCAGGAAGCTGGTATGTGGGCGCGGTCGTGACGAAGCGTCACGAAAATCTGAAGCTGGTTCTTATTTCCAACGACGGAGAAAACGGCAGGGTACTCTATCAGAAAGAGGGCGCGCTGGATCCGGAGAGCTTCTGGCTGGAAGAAACAGAGATTCCGGCGGAGATTCCGGCGCACAAACTGACGCTTGCGTTGTATAATGAGGAGGGTGAGGAGATTGTCTCCTATACGCCGGCGGTAAAAGGAAGGAAGCAGCCGCCGAAACCGCGTCTGAGGGCGCCGTATCCGAAGGACGTGGATTCCCTGGAGATGCTTTATATCTACGGACGTCATCTGGCCCAGTACAAGCACGGCACCTATCAGCCGGAGGACTATTATCTGGAAGCCCTGCGCCGGAGCCCGGAGGATTACCGCTGCAATCTGGAGATGGGCAAGCTCATGCTGGAGAAGGGGGATTTCAGACAGGCGGAGCGGTACCTGCGCACAGCGTTAAAACGGATCACGTTCGAGAATACAAGTCCGCAGGATTCGGAAATCTATTATCAGATGGGCCGGCTCCTCCGCTTAGAGGGAGAGCTGGAGGAAGCGTACGGGTATTTCCGGGCCGCCGCGTGGCAGTATCCTTACCGGAGCAGCGCTTATTTCGAGAGCGCCTGCATAAGCAGCGTGCTGGGGCATAAGGAGCGGGCCATTGAAGAACTTAAGGAGGCCCTTGAGACCAATGTGAAGTTCTACGCGGCCAGGACGCTCCTGGCGTATCTGACCGGCAACGCAAAGGGCGTGGAGGCAGTGATCGCCGAGTTCCCGCTGGATGGGTCCGCCCGGTATGCGCGCTGGCTGATGACCGGGGAGCCGGTGGACGAATTTGTCCGTTCGCATCCGGAATATGTGCTGGACGCGGCGCTGCTGTTTGAGAAGGCGGGCTTTAAGGAAGAAGCGGCGCGGATCCTCAGGGACTGCACGCAGCCGTCGATGAATCTTCTGTTCCATCTGGAAGCGCTGACCGGCGAGAAGGCCGGGGAGGCTTCCCTGACCCACTGGCTTCCCAACCGGCTGGAGGATATCCCGGCGCTTGCCGCGGGCGACTGGCGCGCGCTGTACATTCTGGGATGCCTGTATTATGACAGAGAGAATTACACGGCGGCCAGGGAGGTCTGGGAGAAATCCCTGGAGAAGAATAACCGCTACGGCTATACCTGGAGAAATCTGGCCATCGCCTGCTATGATCATCTCGGGAAGCCGGAGCTGTCCCGCCTGTATATGATGCGCGCCGTGGATCTGGAGCCGAAGGACGCGCGCCTGGTCTACGAGCTGATGCAGATCGAGAAAGAGGATCATGTATCGGTCCGGGAGCGCATCGAGACGACGGAAATGTACCGGGAGCAGGTGTATGAACGGGACGACGCGTGGCTGGACGCGGCGATCCTGCGGATGTTAAGCGGCGACTACGCGAAAGCGAAGGAGATGCTTCTTGGAAAGAATTTCCATATCTATGAAGGCGGCGAAGGCAAGCTGACGAAGTATCACCGCTGGCTCCATGTGCTGATGGCGGACGAGGCGATGAAGGCCGGGGATTACGGCGCGGCGCGCCGGGAGCTGGAGGACGCCGTCACGTATCCGTTAAGCTACGGGGAGGGCCGCGGTTTCCTGGAGCAGGATGCCAACGTCCACTATCTGCGAGGAAAGCTTGCGGAGCTTACGGGCAGTCCGCAGGAGGCGGAGAAATATTACGCAGAAGCGGAGACTGAGCCGGAGCTGGTGAATGAGATCCTGTTCTTCACCGCGATGTGCGAGGAGAAGCTGGGCCATAAGGAAGCGGCGGACAGGCATTACCGTATGCTTCTGGCGGAGGGCGAGACCTATGCGCAGCATCCGGACCGCTACGGTTACTTCGGAGTCGGAATGGAATCCCCGCTGCCCTTCGAGAGCAATGTGCGGAAGAATAACATGGTGAAGGCGCATACGCTTCGGATGCTCGCCTACAGAGGATTAAGGGAGATGGCGGCCTGCGACGGCGAGAAGCTTAAGCTGAAGGAGCTGGAGCCGGATAACCCGCTGTTAGTATTTCTGGAGCGGCTTGATATGGTATAATCTCGCCAGAGATTATACCCGCGCCGGTTCGGTGTCCGAACGAAGTGAGGACAAAACACCGGACCGAACCGTGCGCATCTCCGGAGGGAGCATGTCCGGAGGACATGGTATAATTAGGATATTTAGGATATTTGGGAGGAACACGTCCGGCGCCCTGCAAAGCGGCGCCGGAGTTTCAACAGACAAAAAGGAGGAGAATGGTAAAATGAGGAAAAAGCAGAGAATGCGGTGGATAGCCCTGGCGATGGCGGCCGTTATGGCGGCGTCCGTCCTGGCGGGCTGCGGAGGAAACGGAGACGGCGGGACGGATAAAGGGGATACGCAGACTGCGGCCGGCGCGGCGGCAGGAGCCGGCGGCGCGGGCGCATCAGAGCAGGCCGCTTCCGGGAACGGCGGCGCGGAGGAACCGAAGACATCGGCCCCGTATCCGGCGACATTTGAACCCTTTGGCAGCAATGCCGAGACTTACACGCAGAATATGGAGACGTTCCAGCAGGAATTTCTGGATTATTTCGAGGAGACCGGACAGATGGACAAGGTGCGCGGCTATGACGAGCCCATCGACGTGACCATGGTCCGGTACTATTCCAGCGGACTGCAGGCGCTGATCGATTCCTATAAGAGCCAGTACGGCGAGTCCTACGAGGAGAACCGCTTCACGGATATTATAAAGCGGCTGCTGAACGTGGATATCATTTTCAACTGGACCACGGGCGAATCGCAGTATACCCAGAAGCTGCGCCTGGATATGGCGGCCAATGAACTGCCGGATATTTTCTTTGTGACGAATATGGATGATCTGGCCGGTCTGGCGGAGGAAGGGCTGATCTGGGAGCTGGACGATCTGATCGACCAGTATGCGTCCGACGACCTGAAGAGCGTCATTGAAAGTCAGAGCTACGCGATCCAGAAGGGCAGGATCGACGGCAGGCTTTACGGCCTGGCCGCGACCATGGCGATGGACAACGCCCGCTATATCTATATCCGCGAGGACTGGATGGAGAATCTGGGACTGGAATATCCCAAAACGCTGGACGAGCTGGCCGCGGTGGTCGAGGCCTTCGCGACGCAGGATCCGGACGGCAACGGGATCGACGATACGTACGGCCTTTCGGGACTCAGCGATTACACGTACTGCTTCGGCGCGATCTTCCAGGGCTTCGGCAGCTATCCGACGAGCCTGCACGAGGTAGAGCGCGGAAAGAACGTCTTCGGCGGCACCACGGAGGAGACGAAAGAGGCGGTGGCCTATCTGACCGATCTTTATCAGAAGGGATACATTCAGAAGGACTTCGCGAGCCAGAGTACCGCGCAGGAGAAGGAACTGATCACGCAGGGCAAGGTGGGCATCGTTATGGGCAACCACAGTCTGGCGGCCAATATGTTCAACTCGCTGCATGAACTGGATCCGTCCGTTACCTGGCGTGCGATTCCCGCGCCCACGAAGACCGGGGAGCCGAACAAGCTCCTGCTCTCTCCGAATATCAAGGGATTTATCGCGGTCAATAAGGAGTTTGAGCATCCGGAGATCGCGATCAAAATGGCGGACATCATTGCCAGCGCGGTCTACAACAGCAGCGTCGGCGACTGGTGGTACTATGATTCCAATTCCAGCTACGCGCTGTCTCCCGTCTATGTATTTATGCCTGCGCTGTCCAATCTTGAAACCTACCGGGAGCTGCAGGAAGCGTTTAAGACGAATGACACCTCGGCTCTGTCGGCGAAGGGGCTGTCCTACTGGAAGCTGATGCACGGCGACAACGAGGCGGTGGCCTGGGCCTATAACGCTATGTTCGGCGAAGGAGAAGGAACGCCGATGGCGGTGCTTGACAGTTATTTCCGGGATGGAAATTATTTCTACGAGACATTTAACGGACAGTACAGCGAACAGATGAACAAGACCTATTCCAGCATCAAGAGCACAATGAACCAGATCTTCTTAAGCATCATTACCGGGCAGCAGGATCTGGAGACCGGCTGGGATCAGTGGATCGAGACTTTTGGGAAGCTTAAGGGCGACGAGATCCTGGATTATGTGAACGAGTGGTGCGCGGAGAACAACAGCTTTAACTGATACGCCTGCGGCCGTCAAACCGGAGAGAAAGGAAGAATACATGAAAGGCAAATCAAAATGGACCAGGAGTCTGAAAAAGGAGCTTCCGCTGCATATGATGCTGCTTCCGGGCGTTCTCCTGATCTTCATATTCCATTACATTCCGCTTTATGGGATTGTGATCGCGTTTCAGGACTTTAAGGTAGCGCGAGGGCTTTTCGGGCCGCAGGAATGGATCGGCTTTGAAAATTTCAGCTATCTGTTCAGCCTGCCAAACACCTGGAACGTGATCCGCAATACCGTGACCATTGCCTGCTGGAAGATCGTTCTCAGTCTGATCATACCGATCATAGTGGCGCTTCTGTTAAATGAGATGGTGCATGCCCGTTATAAGAAGGTGATCCAGACGGTGGTCTATTTCCCGCATTTCATCTCGTGGGTCGTACTGAGCGGCATCATGTTCGGCCTGTTAAGTCCAACCACCGGGATCGTCAACCAGATACTGCAGAAGCTGGGCTTCGAATCCATCTATTTTCTGGGCGATAACCGGTATTTCCAGGGAACGGTCATTACCAGCGCCATCTGGAAGGAATTTGGCTACGGAACGATCGTCTATCTGGCGTCCTTAACGGGCATCGATCCGACGCTCTACGACGCGGCGGCCATCGACGGCGCCGGCCGGTTAAAACAGACCTGGCACGTCACGCTCCCCGGCATGCGTACGATCATCGTGCTGATGATGGTCCTGAAGCTGGGGGACGTGCTGGACGCGGGCTTCGGTCAGATCCTGAACCTTTACAGCCCTGTGGTCTATGAAACCGGCGATATTCTGGATACGATGATCTACCGGATCGGTCTGGCAGGCGGCAAGTTCGGACCGTCGACGGCGGCGGGACTTCTGAAATCGCTGGTGTCGTCGGTGCTGATATCGGTTTCCTACTGGGTTGCGTATAAATTTTTCGACTACAAGCTGTTTTAGGGGGATGATAGTATGGCAAAGACCGGAAAGATACGGGTTTCAACCTCCAGGAAGGTATTCCTGGCTGTCAATAACGTTATCCTTACGCTTCTGATGCTGAGCTGTATCCTGCCGTTCCTCTACATGGTGGCGGTGTCGTTCAGCAATAAGACATATGTGGACGCGGGCATGGTGTCGTTTTTGCCCAAGGGCTTCAATGTATACGCCTATCAGTATCTTCTCAAGAATGTGAGCTTCTGGCGCGCGTTCGGCGTGACGGTGCTGGTGACGGTGGCCGGTACGGCTCTGAATCTGATCATGATGATCTTAACGGCGTTCCCGCTGTCGCGTCCGGAAGGCAGGCTTCACGGGCGCACCCTGTACGCGTGGTATTTCTTCTGCACGATGCTTGTCGGCGGCGGAATGGTACCGTCTTACGTGTTAAAGACCAGCCTGGGGCTGCGCAATAATCTTCTGGTGCTGTTTGTGCCGTCGGCGCTGCCGGTATTTTCCATGATCCTGATGATCAATTTCTTCCGTCAGGTCCCGATCGAGATGGAAGATTCGGCCAGGATCGACGGGGCCGGGCCGCTTCGGACGCTGCTTTCGATCTATGTGCCGCTGTCGAAGCCGTCGATGGCTTCCATGGCGCTGTTTTCCATGGTCCGTCACTGGAACGAGTGGTTTACGGGCATGATCTATATGAGTCCGAAGCTGCAGCCGCTGCAGACGTATCTTCGGACGATCATTGTGCAGGAGGATTTCAGCCAGCTTCCGGTGGATGAGTCGATCATGATGGGTTCGATCTCCGACGCCACCCTGCGGGCTGCGCAGATCATCATTGCCATGCTTCCGATCCTCTGCATCTATCCGTTCCTGCAGAAGTATTTCGTTAAGGGCGGAACGCTGGGGAGCGTGAAGGGATAAGGCTGCGGCGACGAAGGGAGAATGGACGGATATGAAGGTTGAGACAAAGAATTTAAGCTTTTATATTGATGAATCGGCGCGAGACGCGAAATTTATTTTAAATGAAAGTCCGGCCGCCGCGTCGGAAGGCTCCGATTTCTGGAGACTGATCCTGGACGACGGCCAGCGCACGGAGATACCGGTGTTTTCTTCGAAGCAGAAGGGAATCGTGGAGCGGACTGATGCGGGGCTTCGGATCATATATTCGAGACTGGTATCGGAGTATGGAGACAGTTATCAGATCTATCTGGAGGTTCTGGTTACAGAGGAAGACGGTCTGCTTCGTTTCCGCCCGTATCTGGAGAATCTGGAATCGGATGTGCGGGTGAACGAATGCTTCTGCCCGCTGGCGGATTTCACGCAGCTTTACGGCGAGAAGGAAAAGGACGTGCTGTATATGCCCAACGGTCTGGGCACCCGCGCTCCCAATCCGTGGAAGGTGCTGGAGAAGATGACCGGGGATTACTACGCCCACAATGAATATGAGATCTTCTGGCACCTGCACTATCCGCGGGCGACCATGAGCTGGCTGGGGATCGAGAGCGGAAAGCATTTTCTCTATATGGCCAGGTATGACGAACAGATGCGTCACTGCTTTCTTACGGTGCGGCAGAGGATCCATTCCGAGCCGCTGAATCTGACGCTGGGGATCGATCATTTTCCGATGGCGAGACCCGGCGAGGCGCTGACCCTGCCTGCCGGAGTGGTGGGAGTACTGGACGGCGACTGGCGGACGGCGGCGGATCGGTACCGCAAGTGGGCGGATAAGGCGTTCTACCGGGCCCCGGATAAGGCAAAGTGGGTGCAGGAGATGACCGGCTGGCAGCGTGTGATCATGCGCTCCCAGTATGGGGAGGATTACTATAAGGCGGAGGATCTGCCGCGCCTTTATGAGATCGGCGCGAAATACGGCATTCACACCCTGTTCCTTTTCGGCTGGTGGAAGGGCGGCATGGACCGGGACTATCCCACCTACGAGGAGCCGTATCCGGGAGCTTTTGAGGCGCTGCGGGACAATATCCGCAAGGTGCGCCGAATGGGAGGGCGGGTGATCCTGGAGTGCAACGCGCATTTCATGGATCCGACGAATCCGTATTATAAAGAGTTCGGCCGTGAGGTCGAGATCCTGGATATCAACGGAAATGAGGTGCGGCCGGCTTTTGGTTATCCAGGCCACGGCGAGTACCGCTTTACCTATGGAAAGAAGCAGTTTCCGCTGTGCTGCTCCGGATCGGAGCGCTGGAGAAAGAAACTGCTTTCCGTTGTGAAGCAGATGGGAGAGCTGGATCCGGACTGCCTGTTTGTAGACTGCTTCGGGGCGTGTCCTTATCAGCCCTGCTTCAATGACCGGCACGAGCACGGCCCCCGCGTGGATGAGGAATGGATCGGCCATCGCAAATTTTTCGACGAAGCGCAGGAATACTGCCGTCAGGAGGGAAAGGTCCTGGCCGTCGAGATCGTGACGGATATTGCCGCGTCCTACACCCAGTTTATCCACGGGCTGATCAATGTGGATTTCCGGATCGACGGAAGCGCGTTCCCGCAGCTGTTCCGCTATACGTTTCCGGAGGTCATTACCACGGACCGGGGAATCCGCCATGAGGAAGGCGATTTCGACCGGCGTCTGAAAAGCGCGCTGGTGAGCGGCGTCCGCCTGGACGCGGAACTTTACGTCTGCCGGGCGGATCTGGACCGCAGCCCGAAATACGCCGCTGTGGCGGCGTACTATACGTCGGTATTGGAGAAATATAAAGAATTTATGATGCTGGGTACCTATACGGTGATCGACACCAGCCCGCTTCCGTATTATGTAAAGCGCGGAGAGTATTACGATCAGGCGCGCAGGCGGGTGCTGCGTATCCTTTATAATGCGTCGGATGCGCCGGTTACGGTGTGCGGCCGCAAACTGGGCGGAGACGAGATGGTATTCGATATCTTCGAGCTTGAGGAATACCGCGGGATGACTGCCGCCGCGGACGATGCGGGCGCAGCGGCCTGCGGAGACGGAAAAAAGGTCTGCAAAAGAGACGCGTCTGCGGGCAGTCAGGGCGCAGAAACGGCAGCCAGTGTCGTGCTTACGCAGGAAGCGGGCGTGCTGCCGCCGGATGCTTCATAGGAGGAAATAATGAAAAATAAGATCATCAGCATGCTTCTGATCGGAGGCATGGCTGCAGGTGCGGTGGCCTGCGGCAGAAGCGGGAACGGCAATCCTGACGCCGGCTCCGTATCCGAAACGCAGACGGCTCCGGAGACAGCCGGGGAAACCGTAACGCAGGAGGAAACAGTTTACGAATCATTGCAGGAAGAGGAGCCGGAAGTGTACGTTTATATAATGGACGGAGGCGACGGCGACGGTTCCAGCGCCCAGTCGCCGCTCGGAGACCTGACCGAGGCCGTGCTGAAGCTTAAGGAGACTGGCGGGGCGGTCGTGCTTTGCGGAGATGTGAGCATTGAGGAAAATACGGTAATTCCATCTGTGGATGGTCCGCTTCTTCTTATGGGAGACGGGGGCAGGCTGGTGCTTCATTCGCAGCTTGCGTTTGAAAACGGAGGAAAAGGAGAGACCATAACCATTGAAGACCTGACGATCGAGAACGCATCGGCAGCCCCGGAGGAAATCATCTGCAACTACAATCATATGCGTTTTGGAGACAGACTGACAGTCGAAGCGGACGGATACTATCCGATCATCTATGAAGGGATCTATTCGCCGGCGGATGAGCCGCTTTCGCCCGAAGAAGTTTCCTACGAAGGCGACGCCGCCGTCTACATCGGAAGCGGTACATGGGAAAGCTATATCGGCGGAAATTACCGGGACGGCACGACGTCGACGTTTGGGATCCACCGTGGTAATATGAAGCTGGAAATCGCCGGGGGCGTGTTTAAGGGCGATGACGCCGCATCGTCTTCCGCCGCTTACACGCCGGGCACACGCAACCAGAATTTCTATTCGACCTCCTTTGTCGGAATGAATTTTTATGACGGAAATGTCGATGTGAAGATAAGCGGAGGCAGCTTTGAAGGACCGGTGTTCGGCGTAGCGCGCTTTGGGATCGCGATAGGAAAGACCCTGTTCAGTGAATATGTGCGCCGCGGGAATATGAACGTGGAGATCACGGGCGGCAGCTTTACGGGCGGAGAAATTACCGCTATGCAGCCCTCTACGACTGCGGCGGGACTTTGGCGCGGTAATTATGACCTGACGATCGCGGAAGGCGTGGAACTGGCCGACGGGATCATCCTCTCAGCCGAATGTGTAGAGCCATATGAGGGAGAGACAGCGCTGGCGTCTCTGCAGATTCCATCCGGCGCGGATGTGGTCCTGCGGGCATTTGACAGGGTCAACGGCGAGGAGGCTGACGGAACCGAGCCTGTGCGCATCGGATTTATCGGTGACAGCATTACCTTCGGTTCCACGACGAGCCCTGTAAATATGAAATCATATCCTGCCCAGCTTTTGGCGCGGCTGGAAGCGGAGGGAAAGGATTATATCGTGGGCAACTTTGGAGTTGCTTCCGGGGGTGTGATGGATACGTGTACGTATGCGTATGCGGATACATTATACAGCCATATTTCGCTGGAAGAATTTGATCCCGACATCATGATATGCGCGCTGGGGGCGAACGATGCCCGTGTGGCCGGAGGAACCAAGGGACGGCTGGACAGATACTATAATGAATTTAAGGCGATGGTCCGTTCCTACGGAGAGCTTCCTTCCGTGAAAGACGTCTACATCACAACCGCGATTCACCGTCATTCCGCGTATGCGGCGGGAATGAATCCGGACACGGCGAAGCAGGCGCGCACCAATGATCTGCGGTCTACCTCGTATGTGATGCCGACACAGAAGCGTATTGCGGCGGAGCTGGCCGCAGAAAGTCCCGCGGCAAACTATACGCTCATTGATCTGTACGCTCTTACCCTGAAAGACGCGATCATCGATGGCTACTACAGCAGCGACAATCTGCATCCGAATGAGAAAGGCTTAAAGATCATGGCGGACTGCTTTTACGGCGCACTGTTTGAAGGAAAATGCGGAACGGATGCGGAATTTACCGACTCCTATTTCCTGGACGAGATCTACGTCAAAGAGGGCGCGCCCATCGACGGGGCGGGCACGAAAGAGGATCCGATGGGACATCTCGGACTCGCGCTCTCCAGGGTGAGCCGTTCGGGCGGAAGGATCATTCTGCTGGATGATTATACGATCGATTTCGATTTTGATACGCCGATCGATGTGGAGGGCGGCCTCTATATCGGAGGCGAGGAGGGGAAAACGCCAACGGTCACCTTTACAGGCAAGACCTTTAAAGTGGGAAGCAGCCTCGTGCTGGACAACATGGTATTTTCTACGAAGGGCGGACAGAAGACTCCGTATTTTGTCGCCCGCTACCAGGATCTGACCATAGGAAAGAATTTCTCTACGGAAAAAGACGATGAAAATAACTATCCGTATATCGTCGCCGGTCATCACGCCTATCCGGACGGAGAGGAGTACCCGGAGGAGACGAACCAGGATACGGCTCAGGGTGTAAGCTCGGACGGAGATATAAACATTCGGATCCTCGGCGGGAAATTCCATCGCTTCCTTGGCGGGAATCTCCGTATCGGAACCAGCTCGCCGCTGGGGACGTTTTCGGGGAACCTTTCGATCGAGGTTTCTGATGCCTCGTTTACCGACACCTTTGTCGCGACGGGCATGAACTATACTACGGGTTCCGTGACGGCGAGACTTACGAATGTGTCGGCGGAGGAAGTCCTCGGGACATCCCGGGCAGGCAAGACAGAGGGCTTCAACTCGTTTGACGACGCAAACAACGCAGGAGGGCGCGTGGAAGTATTCTGCATGGGAACAAGCGACTATGCGGTATCCGAGCATGAGTCCGTTTCGGGGCAGACGCAAAGCGCCGACGTTACGATCCATACGGAATGACGGGCGTGATCCTGCAGGGAGACGGAAGCAGAGAAAGGGAAACGATGGAAAAGATCGAACTTAAGGCCGGCGGCTATACGGCATGGATCCTGCCGGAGCGGGGCGCAAGCTGCGTACGTCTTTCCCGATTCGGGGCGGAGGCCCTGCGCACGCCGGAGGATGAGGACAGCTACAGGCAGAATGAATTTCTGTGGGGAACTCCGATTCTGTTTCCGCCGAACCGCATCTCCGGCGGCTGCTTCGAATTTGAAGGGCGGACATACCGTCTGCCGGTGAATGAAGGGAAGACGGGCTGTTTCCTGCATGGAACGCTGCACCGGACGGAATTTTCCGTCGTAAGCCGCGGACGGATCGAAGCGGGGGTTTCTCGCGGAGAAGCGGTTTGTGGTGCTGAAGCGGGGACTTCTCGCGGAGAAGCGGCTTGCGGTGCTGAAGCGGGGACTTCTCGCGGAGGAGCGGTTTGCGGTGCTGAAGCGGCGGCTTCTCACGGAGAAGCGGCTTGCGGCGCCGAAGCGGCGGGACAGAGAGCGGAGCGGGTCGTCCTGCGTTATGAGGCGACGGAGGAAAAGCCGTATCTTACATTTCCGCATCCGTTTACAGTAACGGTAGAATGGACGCTTGACGAAAACGGTCTGCGGCAGAAGGCGGCATTTACCAACCGATCCTCGCAGAATATGCCGGTGGCACTGGCTTTTCATACCACATTCAGGCTTCCCTTCGCGGCCGGAGAGCAGCCGGAGGAGGTTGCGCTTGCTCTGGATACAGAGACGGAATACGGCCGTGACATGCGGACGTTTCTTCCGGACGGGAGAGCGTGGGACAGATATCCGGATAAGGGTGAGATGGAACGCGGAGAATATCTGCCGTCGGAGCACACGATCAGCCGCCTGTTCCGGATGGGCGCGCGTCATGAGATGCGCCTGATCGGCCGGAAAAGCGGTATCAGCGTGAGGTATGCGGCGGGAAACAGCTATGGTTTCTGGATGGTTTATAACGGCGGGAACCGGGATTTCCTCTGCGTGGAGCCGCAGTCGTGGCTCTCCAACTGTCCAAATGCGCCGTTTCCGAGAGAAAGGTCGGGGTTTGACTTTATCGCGCCCGGACAGACAAGGGTGTACGAAACAGAAATGAGCATCGAGAAGTGACATAATACAAAAAACGCGTCACTGGCGCTCTCCTCGCATGGAAACACAAAACGTCCCTTCACCAGTGCGGAGACAGTCTGCGTGCCGGTTGAAGGGACGCTGGAGTTCTGGCATACTAGCCCATAGCCATGGCTTTTTTGATTTGTCTTACATCATATTCTAAAGCGGTAACTCTGAGCTGCAGCATCTCTTTCTCATTATCGATCTTCAGGGAGTCATCCAGTTTCCGGGACAGATCCAGATGGCCTTCGCCGATAATGCTGATATTCTTATTAAGTACATTCTCCATATAGAACTGGGTTTCATGCATAGTAGTCTTAAGCTCAATCATGTCAGCCTTGGCTTCGGCCATGTCGGTCTTGAGCTGAGTGACATCGGTCTTAAGTTCTGCGACATCGGTCTTAAGTTCTGCGACGTCAGCCTTAACTTCGGCCATGTCGGTCTTGAGCAATGAAACTTCGGTCTTAAGCTGAGTGACGTCGGTTTTGAGTCCTGCGACATCGGTTTTGAGCTCTGCGATGTCAGCCTTGGCTTCGGCCATGTCGGTCTTGAGCAGTGAAACTTCGGTCTTAAGCTGGGCGACGTCGGTTTTGAGCTCTGCGATGTCAGCCTTGACTTCGACCATGTCAGCCTTGAGCAGTGAAACTTCGGTCTTAAGCTGGGCGACGTCGGTTTTGAGCTCTGCGATGTCAGCCTTGACTTCGACCATGTCGGTCTTGAGCTGTGAAACGTCGGTCTTAAGTTCTGCGACATCGGTCTTAATCGGCGCCAACGCTCTGGTTATGATCCCCTCAATCAATTCCAGATCTTTCTTTTCAAGCATACTGTACCCTCCTCAGGATATTTATAGATTAGAGCCTTATCGGACTCTATCTATAAAACGCAAAAACCCGCAAAATATAACATAATTTTTTGTAAAAATAAAAATTTTTTGAGGGTGGCTATTTTCATGTATATGTTTTTATTCTATTATAGAAAAGGCCGGTTTGGCAAGAGTAACTTTTATTTTGCTGCCGCAGCTTTGTTGCCGCAGCGCCGCCGGAGGTAAAATCAAATTACTGACTAGACGCAAAGCGCAATTCCGTTTATAATGGATGATAACAGCCGAGACGGCGGGAAAGCAGATGCAGGAGCATGCGTTAAGCTTGCTTAAAAGCATACTCCTGCACCTGTTTTCACATCGGATAGACATCCGATGCTTCCTGCGCGGCCAACGGCCGCACAGGAAGAGACCCGTCGGTCTGCGCCAACAAACAGACCATCCAGAAAGAGGATCCCATATGGACATCATCAAAGCATTGCAGGAAGAATTAAAGATCACCCGCGGCCAGGTGGAGGCCGCCGTAAAGCTCATAGATGAAGGCAATACGATTCCGTTCATCGCCCGCTACCGCAAGGAGGCCACCGGTTCCCTGAACGACGAGGTGCTGCGCACTCTGGACGAGCGACTGCGCTATCTGCGGAATTTGGAGGAGAAGAAGGAGCAGGTGCTGGCGTCGATTCAGGAGCAGGACAAGCTGACTCCGGAGCTTAAGAAGCAGATCGCCGAAGCAATGACGCTGGTGGCGGTAGAGGATCTTTACCGGCCTTACCGGCCAAAGCGCCGCACCAGGGCTACCATCGCCCAGGAGAAGGGCCTGGCGCCTCTGGCGGATCGGATCGCGCTGCAGATGACGCGGGAGCCGCTGGAGGTTTCGGCAGCCGCTTATATTTCCGATGAGAAGGGTGTCGCAAGCGCGGAGGAAGCCATCGCCGGGGCGAAGGATATCCTGGCGGAGCGCATTTCCGAAGAGGCCGATTACCGCACCTACATCCGCAATGTGACCATGAATCAGGGACTTCTGCATTCCGAGGCGAAGGACGAGACGGTCGAATCGGTTTATGAAATGTATTATCATTATGAAGAAACGATCCGGAAGGCGGCGGGCCACCGGATCCTGGCGCTGAACCGAGGCGAGGAGGAGAAGGTGCTGACCGTGAAGGTTCTGGCGCCGGAGGAGCAGATCCTGCGTTTCCTGGAGAAGCGCGTGATCACGCGGGACAATCCATACACGACGCCGGTGCTCCGAGAGGTCATCGAGGACAGCTACAGCCGTCTGATCGCGCCGTCGATTGAGCGCGAAGTGCGAAATGCCCTGACGGAAATGGCAGAAGATGGCGCGATCAAGGTCTTCGGAAAGAATCTGGAGCAGCTTCTGATGCAGCCGCCCATCGTTGGCCGCGTGGTTCTGGGCTGGGACCCGGCCTTCCGCACCGGCTGCAAGCTGGCCGTGGTGGACGCCACCGGCAAGGTTCTGGATACGGT
>CANPYE010000011.1 GCA_947588005.1 uncultured Lachnospiraceae bacterium
TCACCGCCTTCTAAATCTGCCTTCGAGGCAATCTTACATTTGCAGGGCAACTTGTGCATGGCAAGACGAAGAGCCTCACGGGCGGTGGCTTCATCGACGCCTGCGATCTCAAACAGCACGCGGCCGGGCTTTACGACAGCTACCCAGTACTCCAGGGCGCCTTTACCGGAACCCATTCGGGTCTCGGCGGGCTTCGCCGTAACCGGCTTATCCGGGAAGATCTTGATCCATACTTTACCGCCACGCTTGATATAACGGGTCATGGCAACACGGGCCGCCTCGATCTGGTTGGACTTGATCCAGCAGGGCTCGATGGCTATAAGGCCGTACTCGCCGTTGGAAATGGTATTGCCCCTTAAGGCCTTTCCTGCCATGCTTCCACGGAACTGCTTACGGCGCTTTACTCTCTTAGGCATTAACATTATCGATCGCTCCCTTCCTTGTTTCCTTTAGTAGGAAGTATTTCGCCCTTGTAGATCCATACCTTAACGCCGATCTTGCCGTAGGTGGTATCTGCCTCAGCGAATCCGTAGTCAATATCTGCTCTCAGGGTCTGCAGCGGAATGGTTCCCTCGCTGTAGAACTCGGTACGGCACATATCAGCGCCGCCCAGACGTCCGGAGCAGGCAGTCTTGATTCCCTTGACGCCGGCTTTCATGGAACGGCTCATGGTGCTCTTCATGGCGCGGCGGAAAGACACACGGCCTTCCAGCTGCTGCGCGATGTTCTCAGCGACCAGCTGCGCGTCGCGGTCCGGTCTCTTGATCTCCTTGATATCGATAAACAGCTTCTTGGGGGTCAGCTTCTGAACTTCACCCTTCAGCTTCTCGATCTCAGCGCCGCCCTTGCCGATGACAACGCCCGGCTTTGCGGTGTAGATGATCACCTTCACGCGGTCGGAAGCTCTCTCGATCTCGATCTTGGAGATGCCGGAATTATACAGTTTCTTCTTCAGAAAAGTTCTGATCTTATGATCCTCGATCAGATTGTCCGCGAAATCGCCTTCCGCGTACCATCTGGAATCCCAATCTTTGATGACGCCGACTCTTAAGCCGTGCGGATTAACTTTCTGTCCCATATTTGCCTCCTATCTCTCATTCAGCACTACGGTAATGTGGCTCATTCTCTTCTCGATCCGGTAAGCCCTGCCCTGTGCCCTCGGTTTGATTCTCTTCATGGTCGGTCCTTTATTGGCGTAGCACTCAGCCACGTAAAGGTTCTCCCTGCTCATGTTGTTATTGTTCTCAGCGTTAGCGATCGCCGATTCCAGTAACTTCTTGATCAGTGAAGAGGCGTATCTGGGACTGTATGTCAGGATGCCCAGTGCGGTCTGCACGTCCTTGCCCCTGATGGCGTCCAATACAAAGCATGCCTTCTCAACCGACACGCGGGCGTAAGACAGCTTCGCCGACGGCCTGGTATCTTTCTGGGCATTTCTCTCTCTCTTGATCTGACTTCTATGTCCTTTAGCCATTGCTGTAACCTCCTTTCAATCTTCCGCTTAGCGCTTGGCGGTCTTCTTCTCGTCCTTGCCATGGCCCCTGTAGGTCCTGGTTACGACGAACTCGCCAAGCTTATGGCCTACCATATCCTCAGTCACATAGACCGGAACATGCTTTCTGCCGTCATGAACTGCGATTGTATGACCAACCATCTGCGGGAAGATCGTGGAGCGGCGGGACCAGGTCTTGATCACCTGCTTCTGTCCCGAAGCGTTCATCGCGTCGATCTTCTTCAGAAGATGAGCGTCTGCAAATGGTCCTTTTTTAAGTGAACGTCCCATAAGGTAAATCCTCCTTCAATTATTTAATGGCGCTGCCGTCACGTCTTCTCACGATCAGCTTGTTGGAATGCTTGTTCTTCTTCCTGGTCTTCAGACCCAGAGCGGGCTTGCCCCACGGAGTGGAGGGACCCGGACGCCCGATACCGTTCTTGCCTTCGCCGCCGCCGTGCGGGTGATCGTTCGGGTTCATAACAGCGCCGCGGACGGTCGGGCGGATGCCCATGTGACGTTTTCTTCCGGCCTTGCCGTAATTGATCAGGTTGTGATCACCGTTGCCCACGACGCCGATGGTTGCGCGGCACTCGATGGGAACCATTCTCATCTCACCTGACGGGAGTCTTAAGGTTGCGTACTTGCCTTCCTTCGCCATAAGCTGAGCGGCGTTGCCGGCCGCGCGGACCATCTGGCCGCCCTTGCCGGGATACAGCTCTACGTTATGGATCTGGGCGCCGACCGGGATCTCGGAAAGCGGCAGGCAGTTGCCCAGTCTCGCCTCGGCGTGGGGACCGCTCATGACCTTCATGCCGTCGGTCAGCCCTGCCGGAGCCAGGATATAGGACTTCTCGCCGTCTGCGTAGCAGATCAGGGCGATGTTGGCGGAACGGTTCGGATCATACTCGATGCCGATCACGGTCGCCGGAATGCCGTCCTTCTTATTTCTCTTGAAATCTACGATTCTGTACTTGGTGCGGTTGCCGCCGCCATGATGCCGGACCGTGATCTTGCCCTGGTTGTTGCGGCCGGCGTTCTTCTTAAGGGATACGATCAGGGATTTCTCGGGAGTCGTCTTGGTGATCTCGCTGAAATCGGAGCCGGTCATATGCCTTCTGGAAGGTGTATATGGGTTGTAGGTTTTAATTCCCATGATGCTAACTCCTTTCCTAATTAACGCCCGTTTTTCCGGGCATAAAGGGATGCCCGCAGGGTGTTTCATTGTGGATGCCCTGTTTTCCAGGCATTCAGGTATACCCGCAGGGTGTTTCATTGTGAAAACGCGCTCGGGTGTTTCCTTTTATCACGGCGCAGTATAGGGTTTTATTTATCACTGCGTCCGTATGGTCATATTATCTGACGAGCAAGGTCCTTCTCTTTACAGTCCCGAGAAGATCTCAATCTCCTTGCTGTCCTCAGTCAGCCAGACAATGGCCTTCTTGGTCTTCGCCGTCTTGCCGACGCTCATGCCGCGTCTCTTGGTCTTGCCCGGCACGTTCAGGGTATTGACCTTCTTTACCTTGGTGCCCGGGAACATCTTCTCAACAGCCTCTTTGATCATGGTCTTGTTGGAATCCGGATGCACTAAGAAGGTGTATTTCTTCTCAGCCATGCCGTCCATGCTCTTCTCGCTGATGACCGGCTTTAAAATGACGTCGTAATATCTGATATCTGCCATTATGCGTACACCTCCTCGATGCCTGCGACAGCCGCCTTCGTCGCGACTACGGTGTTGTACTTCAGGATATCGTACACGTTGATCGTGTTGACCGCCGCGGTCTTGACACCCTGGATATTCCTCGCGGACAGAACGGCGTTCTTATTATCGCCATCCAGAACCACCAGCGCCTTCTCAACCTTCAGGTTGTTAAGAACAGTCTGGAACTTCTTCGTCTTGATCTCGTCGAACTTCATCTCATCCACAACGATGAACTTGTTCTCCTGAACGCGGCTGGTCAGAGCGGACTTAAGAGCCAGTCTCTTCTCCTTCTTGTTCAGCGTGATCGTGTAGTCCCTGGGGCTGGGAGCGAACACAACGCCGCCGCCCTTCCACTGGGGAGCTCTCGTGGAACCCTGGCGCGCATGGCCGGTTTCTTTCTGTCTCCAGGGCTTGCGGCCGCCCCCGGATACCTCTCCGCGGGTCTTGGCTTTCTGCGTGCCCTGACGCTTGTTGGCAAGCTGCGCGACAACCGCCATGTGTACCAGATGCTCGTTGACCTCAACACCAAAGACAGCGTCGTTAAGCTCAAGCGTCCCTACTTCCTTGCCTTCCATATTGTAAACAGATACGTTTGCCATCTGTGTCTTCCTCCTTTCCTGTCAGCCCGTTATTTCCCGACCTTGACAGTCTCTTTCAGCGTTACCAGTGACTTCTTCGGTCCGGGGACAGCGCCCTTTACGAGGATCAGGTTGTTCTCAGCGTCAACCCTGACGATCTCCAGATTCTGCACTGTCACTCTCTTGTGGCCCATGTGACCGGGCATCCCTTTGCCCTTGAACACGCGGCCCGGGGTCGTAGCGGAACCGTTGGAACCCTGATGACGGTGGAACTTGGAACCGTGCGCCATGGGGCCTCTGTGCTGGCCGAATCTCTTGATCGCGCCCTGGTAGCCCTTGCCCTTGGAAATGGCAGTCGCGTCTACCTTATCGCCGGCAGCGAAGATATCAGCCTTGATCTCGTCCTTAACGGAATACTCATCGGCGTTCTCCAGCTTCAGCTCACGGATGTATCTCTTATAGGAAACGCCCGCTTTGTCGAAGTGGCCCTTGACAGGCTTGCTCACCAGCTTCTCTCTCTTGTCCACAAAGCCGACCTGAACCGCCTTGTATCCGTCGTTCTCTTCGGTCTTCACCTGAAGAACGGCGCAGGGGCCGGCCAGAAGGACAGTTACCGGGATCAGAACTCCGTTGTCGCCGAAGATCTGGGTCATCCCGACCTTTGTTGCCAAAATCGCTTTCTTCATTCCTTTTACCTCCTGTTTTGTCTACAGCGGAACGCATGCGCCCTCGCGCCGCGTTCATCCTAGCCTAGAAACAGTCATATAAGCGGAACACTATGACTCCGGCGGACCGGAGATGTTGATTCCTGTGAGGAATAAGTGTTGCTTCTATATAAACTATATCTGGGTTCGAAACATTGCGCCTGTGTACAATGATTACTTCGTCTTCATCTTAATATCAATGTACACGCCGGCAGGCATCTCAAGCCTTGACAGAGCTTCCACCGTCTTCTGGTTCGGAGCGGTGATATCGATCAGTCTCTTGTGGGTCCTCTGCTCGAACTGCTCGCGGGAGTCCTTATCCTTGTGGACTGCGCGCAGGATCGTGACAACCTCTCTCTTGGTGGGCAGCGGCACCGGCCCGCTCACCTGAGATCCCGTCTTCTTCACGGTCTCAATGATCTTCGCAGCAGACTGATCGACCAGCTTGTGGTCATAAGCCTTAAGTGTGATCCTCATTACCTGACTTGCCATAAAAAAAGTCGCCTCCTTTTCGCACTTGTTTGACTAAGTACGACAAGCGGTGACTGTACACGCTTCCGGGTGTGTCGCGGTTCTCAGGAGAACCACCACCCGCTTTCTACATTCTTACTGCAGAAACTACTGTCTGTACAGTGACTTGTCGCCAGTTTTCGCAACTTGACATTCGCTCCACGGAAAACCTGTCTCGCCTCGCGACGGGCAGCAACCTCACGCTTCATCGCTATCATGCCACAGCCTTGTGAGTATACCATACTTTATTTGTAAATGCAAGAACTTTTTTCAAAAAACCGCGCTCCCTACCGCAGCCCCTTCAGGGTCAGCACCTCGAAGCCCTCTTTCTTTCCTTTCAGGAAGACGTCCCGGCCCAGGGATTCGATCTCGGCCCGCCCGCCAAGCTCGCCGGCGACGCGCCGGCTGATGTAGACCACTCCGGGCGGCGCGATGGAGACCAGGCGCGAAGCTGTGTTCACCGTATCACCGATGGCCGTGTAGTCCTTCCGGTCCTGGGCTCCAAGGGAGCCTACTACCGCCGTTCCCATGTGTATGCCCGCCGAGAACGCCACATCCTGCCCGTAGTTTTCTTTGGCGAATGTTCTGAATTCCGAAGCCCACTCCATCATATCCATCGCCGCACGGCACGCCCGGTAGGCTTTGTCCTCACAGGGAAGCGGCGCTCCCCAGAAGGCCATGGTGCAGTCCCCGATGAACTTATCCAGCGTTCCGCCGTTGCGCTGGATCGCGGTGCTGGTCAGCGTCAGGAAATGATTGAGGATCTCCACCAGCTTCTCCGCCTCCAGCTGCTCCGACATGCTCGTAAATCCGCGTATATCCACGAACAGTATGGCGATCTCCGTATTCCTGATCCGGATGTCCTCGCCCGTCATCCCGTTCGCCAGCAGTTCTTCCACCACCGCCGGCTCCATATAGCGGGAAAATGTTTCCTTCATCATCCGCCGCTGCATTTCCGCGTAACGGCGGCGGCTTATGGTGTTCTTAAGCCGCAGCTCAACCACAGCCGGGTTGAACGGTTTCCGTATGAAATCCCAGGCGCCGGCCTCCAGACACCGGTTCTCCGTCTGCTGCCGCTCATCGGCCGTCGAGACAAGGACGGGGATATTCTGCCACCGCTTCTCCTTCGAATACTGCTCCAGAAATCCGTAGCCGTCCATTCCGGGCATGATCAGATCCAAAAGAATCCCGTCGACCTCGTCGGTATGGTCCGAAAGCACCTGCAGCGCCTCCTGCCCGTCCGCCGCCTCCAGAATATCATAATTTTCCTCCAGGCAGCTTCTCAAAATATCCCTGTTAATCTCATCGTCATCCACGATCAAAACTGTCGGCCTGCGCTCCATGTCATTCTCCTTTGTCCGCCGAAAATCATCGATTCCAGGGGTTCCTCCGTCCAAACCGTTCCTTCTTGCCGCCGAAAAACGCCCACATCTGGCGCGCCAGCCGCAGAACCGCATCCTGTTCTCCCACCCGCAGGGCGGCGAACGCGTCTACCTTGCGCAGCTGCCGTTCCATTTCCTGCGCGTCCTCCGCGGAGAATATCTGTACAAATGAAATCTCCGGCGGCCTGTCGTCCTCTGGGAAGGCCACATTGGCCATATAATCGTCCAGAAGGCCCTGCTTGCGGAACAGTTCCGCGGTCGCGTCCGCAAGCTGCTCCAGAAACGCCAGGTCCCTCTCGTCAAACAACATCTTATCCGTCCGGTTGATCACCTGGATGCAGCCGAACACGACCTTCTTAAGCGACAGCGGCACGCAGATCATGGACTCCGTCCGAAAGCCGGTCTTCGCGTCCGCCTTGCCCGCCCACCGCGGGTCCTTCTGGCAGTCGGAAATGATCTCCGGGCTTCCTGTCTGGATCACCTTACCGGCAATGCCTTCGCCCGGCAGCAGAGAAAATCCCTTCAGGTCGCCGCCTCCGAATACCGCCTTGGGCCGGATACGGCCGTCGCCGAACTGGTCATAGAACCAGAATGTGCCCGCCTGCGCATGGATCACCTCTACCACTGTGTCCAGCGCCGCCGTCAGCGCGTCTTCCAAATGTTTCGTATTTCTGATACTCCGCTCCAGCTGATCGATCGTCCGCTGATAGTGAACGCCCTTCATTGCGTCCCACATCGATTCCAATTCGACGCTCAATGTTCTCCACCTTTCCTTTTCTGTGAAATCATGGCTCGCTGCCTTACAGCTCGTATACGTCCCCTTCCCGGGCGAACCGCAGGCCCGGCGTATCCGCCATCGCCTCCCGCTCCAGTTCAAGAAGCTCCGCGTCCGGCCGGTCCGGACTGTGATGGGTTATGATAAGTCTCGCTTCCGGGTACATCCGGTGCAGCGCGCACCCCTCCTGCCATGTGGAATGGCCCCATCCGGGATGCTGCCGGTATTCCTCCTCCGTGTACATGCCGTCGTAGAGCAGAAGCGAACAGCCCTCTGCCATATGCATCGGAAATGGATCCGTATGTTCATAATCAAATGCGACGCACACCGCGCCGTCTTCCGTCTCCACTCGCAGAATATTCGCGGAATCCGGATGATTCGAGGGATGGAAAACCACGCGCGCTCCGTCCAGAATCACCTCGCCCGGCGATTCCGCCTCGCAAAGCTCCGCCTCCGGCGTGTACGGCCAAAAAGGCGGGCCGATAAACCGTGAGAGCGTATCCTTTCCGTACCACTTCCCGAACTGGGCAAATATCCTTGGTTTAACCGGAAATACGCCCCAGTTCAGAAGCCCGATCAGATGATCATAGTGGAGATGAGTCAGGAAAATATCGATCTGGCCGCAGTCCCGCAGAAGCTCCTTCGCCCGGTACAAACCGCTTCCGCAGTCAAGGATGACTGCATGGCCGCCCCGTTTCAGAATATAACAGCTGGTCGCGCCGCCAAACTCCTGAAACTCCGGTCCCGAAACCGGCCAGCTGCCGCGGCAGCCCATCACATGAAGCTTCCAGTGTTCCCTCTCGCTCATTCCACGCCTCCCTTATTCCGGGGGCGGCAAGCCGCCCCCGGTCTTTCTTATTTCCTCCGGTATTTCTCCCGTGCGAAGATCACGCCCAGGATTATGAACGCCGCGATCGCTGCCAGCGCCAGCAGAAGGAATCCGTTCTCCTCCCTGTGGGTCAGGGCGCGACCGATACCGTGGCCGATTTCGAAAGCGGAATCTCCATCCGCATCTGCGGCATCCATAGGCGCCACCGCCTCGTCCATGAGGTTCCTATTCTTAGCGGCAAGGACTTCCGTCGTCGTACGCGGCTTGCCGCTCACCAGCGATTCGGTGTCATAGGCGCCGTACTTGCCGGTGACCGGATCGTAGCTTACCATCGCTGCGCCCAGCTCCGCCATAAGCTGGCTGGTGTGCAGTTCCTCTGAAACCAGAGCCACCGCTCCGGACAGTTTCTCCGGAGTCCGGGCTGTTTCATCCGGATAGTAAGTCTTTCCGTTCACACGGAAGGTGCCCTTCGCTTCGTCGCGTTCAATCCTGGCATAGGCCACAGCCTTAACGCCGTCAGCCGTTTCTGCGTACAGCTTACCGTCCGCCATATCGATAAATAATGTCTCCGGAAGCTCTGCTGCGCCTTCCGCACCAGCAATACCTGCTTCCGCACCGGCTATCTCGGAATCCGCGCCCGTGCCGCCCATGATACCTGCAGCCGCAGCGGCCGTCATAAGGCCACTGCCGGACTGACCGGCTGTTTCCGTATTGCTTCCGGCCATGCCATTCGCTCCCGTGATACCCTCATCAGAGCCATCTGCTCCCGTGCCGTAAGCTCCGATACCGCTGCCGCCCGCCGCGTCAGAACCATCCGCTCCTGCGCCGGTACTGCTATCACCGGACTGACCACCTTCTCCGCTGTCTGCCGCTGCACCACCTGCGCCGCCGGGTGCATTGGGATCCGGATTCACACCGCTTCCAAGCTGGCTGCTGCCGCTTCCGGCAGGACCGCCTGCGCCGTCCTCACCGCCCGCGCCCGCTTCCGCGTCCGCATCGCCGTCAAGGAGTTCACCGGTATTTCCGTCAGCGCCGCCGGCTCCGTCTTCCATAGACTGCCCGCCGTCTCCGATCGTTCCATCCTCACCGCTGGCTCCGTCCGCTCCTGCAGCTTCACCTTCCGGAAGCGGATTCTCTGTACTGGCCGTTCCGCCGGCGTTAGTGCCTTTGCCTGCTCCCGTCGCGCTGTTCGCAGAGGAACCGCTTCCGGAAGTCCGTCCCGTTCCGCCATTCTCCGCGTCAGCATCTCCGCCGGCCCCGGTGCCGAGATTCTCCCCAGCGCCGCCCTTAAGCGACCGGCCGCTTCCATTGCCATCTTCTCCGCCGTAAAGCTCCATATCTCCGTCATCCTCGAAACTGCCGGAACCGTCGTTCTCTCCAGGATGCAGCTCATCCGACGGATCGCGATAGTTCCTGGCTTCATCAAGCGCCTCACTGTAGCTCGGGTCATGCGGCACGGTAGTCATCCCCGAAGGTCTGAAGACAGAGGTCAGATAATTCCTGGCGTAATCCAGCAGAGAAATCGTACCTGTCGGTACCGGCGACTGGTAAACGACAAAGTTATTGCTGAAGTTGACTACGCATACCTGCCCACTTTCATAACGCAGAACCGCCAAAGCCCTGGTCGTATTAAATGTGTTGGACATCTGCTTAATTCCCGTAGCCGCCCATCCATTACACCGAATTGCGGACAGGTAGCTCGTGAGATCTCCCTTGTTGTTCAGAACCGCGAAATAAGTGATTGGAACTCCCTCATTTCTGGTGCTGGCCAGGAGAACGCTGTCATAAACGCAGTCCTGATAAGGAGAAATAGTATAGAGACTGTCGCTCAGCATATAAAGCCTCTGATCCAGTTTCTTATCTCCGAACAGTGTGAAGTTATGGAAAACCTTCACATCCATCTTGCTGCTCTGTCCATACTGGTACTTATAGAACGGCTGGACAGCCCTCGTTCCTCCTGTAGTAACTTCATCGCCTTCATCCAGCGTCGCGGTTGCCCCGTTCAGCGTATAGATCTTGCCGTCTTCGGTCAAAGCCTTGCCGCCCCAGAGATGGATCACGCCGGTAAGCTTCTCACCATCCACTTTGACAAAGTCCGTCTCCGTAGCAGTCGTCTGCACATAGGCACTGTACTCTGCGCAGCGAAGCATTCCTTTCCCGCCCGCATTTCCTTCAGGCTGTGTATCCCACTGGTCGATAAAATACCAATAATCGTCCTTCACCAGAGTATCCCGACACAGCTCCCCAGCCGTAAATGTGGCGCCGTCCACGCTCAGATCAGTCTTAAAATCATAAGTCATCGTAGCCACGCCGTATTTATCCGTAGTAAGCGAATGACCACCCAACGTCACCTGCTTCGGCTGACCATCCTCGTTCTTCACCTCCACATTCACAGTGTCGATGCCGGAAGCATAGACGACCGCTTCCGCCAGAGTGACTTCGCCCAGCACAGGCAGTGAGATACCTGCCACATTCGGGTCTTCCTGCGTCCATCCGTCCTTGAACAGACTGAATTCAGGCCAGCGTGCCAGTTCCAGCAGCTGATTCGACTTCATCGCGCTGTTACCGGGCTCATTGTCGGACGTGTAATACCAGTTATTGTACGCCGGATACGGGAAGTATTTAACATCCGATGCGCCGGAAGAATCCTCCGCCATAAACCGCAGATCCCAGTTGCCCTTGAATGCTTCAGTGATTGCTTCCTTCATATCCTGCGTCAATGTAACCGCGGAGAAGCCCCTCTCCGTATAGAAATCCTTCAATCTGAACTGATCCGCGCTTACCAGCGAAATAACGCCTGCCGGCTTCGCGGCATAGGACGATGCCTCTGCCGCGTCCGCCATCGCCACTATATCCTTCGCGACCTGTCCGTTGACAGTCGCGTTCTCCCAGATATGAATCTTCGTAAAATCATGGACGGTAAGGTTAATCGTAGAAGCGTCGTTGAGCCAGAGGGAGTTCTTCCCCTCGCCGCCCACCACATCCGTGGCTACGATCACGTCTTCTATCGCTTCATCCGTCATGTACTCAAAGGCAACGTCCAGCAGTCCGATCAGACCGCCTGCATAACCGCCGTCTGCACGAACTACCCCACAGGCAGAGATGCAATGGGCCAGCTTACGCGTCAGCGTAGCGTATGTCTCTGTGTATCCGGCATAGCCGATCAGGCCACCCGCGCACTGCCCGTACGCTGTGACGAACTTCGCGCCGGAGATGCAATCCTCGATATCGAAGCCGCCGCGGGCATAACCGATCAGACCGCCTGCGCCGGTATACGACGAGTATATTCTGGTATCGGCAGTGCTTAACGGCACCAGACCGGAGGCCGAAATCTCCACGTCTTCCGCCACATAGCAGTTCTGAAGATGCACCATGGATCCCGCAGTCCCGGCGCCCACAAGACCGCCCACAGCAGACCGTCCTTTGATACGGGTATTACGGACCACCGTGCCAGCGATTGCGATATTGGGGGCAGAGTAGCTGTAGTATCCGCACACGCCGCCGGCGTTCATCGTATAGTTGTTATAATTATCCTTATTTGCATACTCTCCCTGTTCGCTCGTAATATCGCAATTATAGATCTCGGCGTCCCGAATCGCGACCTCCAGATCTCCGGCAATACCGCCCGCCTGGTAGCCGGAAGTTACCTGGGTATTCTCAACCCGGATCCGCTCCACCGGTTCGTAACGGTCGGCCAGCCGTCCCGCATAGCCTCCCGCTCCTATACCGTCCGTATCGCCTGTATAGCCCGTTACTCGCTCCTGCTTGATTATACAGTCCTTTACAAGAATATCCTGCTGGAAATTATAAGGTCTTGTATACCCAGCAAACGAGCCGCAGAAATCGCCTGTGATCTGGACACGTATATTATTTAGTTTAAGGCTATCTACATTAATATAACTGGTAGATCCTGCAACTCCGCCGACCCAGGTCGACCCGTTCTTGATCTCGATATCGTCAAAGTCGCCCTTCAGCATATGGGTATAGTTATTCACGCCGTCGTTCTGACCTGTCGCTCCTACGATTCCTCCCAGATAATGGGACGGCATATCCACTGTGATATGATAGCCCTTCACCTCCGTCATGACGCCGGTGATATACGCCGCCACGCCGCCGGCGTAAGAAGTGACGCCCATGGTTCCCGTCCGCTTCATATCCAGTGCGTTTACTTTGACTCGTTCCAGGTTGCCTTCTACCCGGCTGAAGAAGCCAAAGTAGGGATTGCTGGCCTGCGCGGTCTGCAGCGTAATGTTCTCCATAACCAGATCGCTCACTCCCGCGCACAGCAGAATCAGTCCGGAGCGCTCCCTGCCCAGCGTAGTCTGGTTGAAATACACGCTGATATCCTTAAAATACAGGCGCTCGACCGAATGATCCACACTCTCGATCCAGGGCTGTCCGTTCACGTCGGCCGTGTAATTCAGTCCGCTGAAACCGATACCCTGACTCTGTTCGCCGCCGCTTGTCACCGCTACTAAAGGTTTCCCTTCCGCGTCCAATACTCCGTCTTCCCAGGCATGGCCTGTATCCCCTTCCAGACGGCCCAGGCGCAGTCCCCGGTAGTCGGTCGAGCCGAGATCTGTGCCGCTTCCGGTTTGATTCTTGAAATTCACCATTCCGGTTATAAGGAAATTCTCATTGGTCTTTCCATGGCCGCCCTCCTCGGAGACTAAACTGTTCCACCTCTGAATATCCGGAACTTCCCAGTAGAATGGCTCACCATACCAGATCTGGGCGTTCAGCTCCTGACCGTTCTCTAATACAGTAACCGTTATACGGTAATAATCCAGCGCCTTGGTAAATTTATGCGTAGTTACTGAAATGGAAGACATATTCTTTCCCCCATTCCAGACAATCTCCGCGTCCGACATATCCATGCCGTCAATTACCACTTTAAACTTCTTTTCCGCCTCATTCCATGAGTTCAGATCCGATAAATCCACGTCTGGATGGCGCAGTTCACAGTCCGCGGTCATATTCTCGTCGTTTGTGCCGCTTACATACGCTTGATTCACCACCAGCTCATAATTATTCGCAGTCGGCAGAGGAATATCCGTCTGATCATAAAGCAGCTTTTTTTCCTCCGAATCCGACGGATCCTCCTCCAGATACGACGGATCCAGAAGCTTCGGGAAGGAAGGCGTTCCGCCGCTGTCCTTCGGCGGGACGACAGGATCATAATCCCACTTCGCGCCCAGCTTGATAACCTCCGTCCAGGTTCCCCGGCTGCGCAGATCATTCTCATCCAACAGCCGGCGGACCTGATATGGATCGCCCTTGGCCAGATTATTGACGGTCTGATCCGCATAAGCATATACGACCTGCGCGGCCAGCCTGGTCATATCGCCGCCGGAGCTTCCGATCACACGATGGGTCGTATCATCCGATACCGACAGGATATTGCCAACGGCAAGGCCGTTATCGTTCTTCGCCCCCGCGTAGCCTGAAATGCCGCCCACATTGCCGGTTGGATGGATGGAATCGATCGTTACGTCCGACCAGGTATTCTTTGTAAAGGCGTTACCATTTATCTGATTGCCGACAATACCGCCTACGCGATTGGCCTTAGCGGTAATGCTGCCGGTGGCGTAGCAATCGGTGATCGAACCGTTGCTGTAACCGGCGATACCTCCCGCGTCGTAGATGACAGGAGAATTCCTCGCCTGAATCTCCACGTCGCGGACAAAGGATGACTGGATGGAACCATACCAGTTTGCGAATCCAACCAGGCCCCCGATATACACGGAAGTGCCGGAACCGACATCGGTCAGAGTTACGCCGGTATTCCCAAGGGGGGCAGCCGAGCAGCCAATCACGGCAGCGCCCGACGTCTCAGCGGCGACAGTCCCTATCCGGCCCACGCCGCTGATTTCGGCACCCCTGATGTGGATATTCTCCACTGTCGTACTCTCAACGTGCCGTATAAATCCGGTATAGGCGTTGCCGTTGGGAGTATTGGACAGCGCGGTAATTTTCAGATTCTCAACTATCAGGTTCTTGACCTCAGCTCCGTTATTCACATAGTAGATCACCCATGGACGATCCACATTATCCAGATGAATATTCTGCAGCTTGTGCATCTGACCGTCGATCTTGCCGTTAAAAACTCCGCCGGCGTAATTATTGGAGGAGCCGTCGATCGTGATAAAAGCAGGGGTATTTACAGCGCTGAAATTGATATCCGTCATCACACGGTAATTCCAGTTCATATTCAGGTTGATCTCCTGCCAATCCTTAGCGCTTCTGACTTCCTTCCAGAACTCAATATTCTGGGTCCGGTAATTGGGCGTGCTGGTAAAGGACGCGCTTCCCCGCATATACGTTAAATCGGTAATCGTATAGTAGCTGAGGTAATCGATGGCGTCCGCCTTGACGATAACCTCCCACAGACCGTCCTTTGTATAGCCCTGGCCGTCAAGAATCTCCAGCTTCAGGGTATCTCTCTTGTTGGCCTCCGTACCGGTGCTGGCTGTAAGGCTGGTAATGGTGTAGCCTTTGTCATTCTGGAAGACGAAGCGGACATACCCGGACTCGTTGCCCGGTTCGCCCCGGTTGGGAGCCCAGTCGTCGCTGACGGGCACGGGCACCTCTCCTTCACTGCGGGATGGAAGCAGGACATACTCCTGGAACTTCTGCATCTCGTTCGGCAGACTGTTCAGCCTCGGATAGAAGCCCATTTTGACACAGCTCTCGGCGTCGAAGGCGTCGCCCAGTGTTTTTGCCTGCCACTTCTCGTCGAGCAGACCCTTAATGGGCTTCTGGTAGATCTGACGCGGCGTACTCACAAGATCCGGGTACTTAAAGTCCGTAAAGAAGCTGAGGTTACGGTTCATCTCCTGATTGCGGGCGGCCGTCAGATGCAGCTGCCCGCTGCTGATACGGCTGTTATAGGTTTTATCCGAGCCGTCGGCATAGCCGGTATAGACGTAGAACTCGCCCACATGATAGCTGTCCAGATACTCTCCGATCGAGTCTGTATATCCTACCAGCGCATAGCTTTGATTGGCATAATTTTCCGGCTGTGCAAACCATGTGTCATAGACGGTGAATACGTTCCGTATCACAGCCTGATGGAAATTCTGAAAGAGCAGGCCGCCGTAATAGGGAGATCCGTTATAACCGGGATCCGCATAGAGAAGCACGCCGTGGGTACTGTCCGTATAGACGTATCCATCCTCAATGATTCCGTAATTCGTATAGAAAACGCCGCCCATATTCCAGCCGATGTTGTGGATTCGTAAGTCTCCCCCCAGCTTCACAATAAAGTTGCGGACATGACCGTAGTTGGAGAAGCACAGCAGCGGATAATATGCGGATCTGACATGAACGGTATTCTGCGTCCGCACAATCACATTCTCCAGCACTCCTGTCTCACGGTTTTCATAGATCGGCGGTCCGCTGGTGATATAATTATTCTCGGAAGGATAATCATAAACCAGATTGCGTACTGCACCGTAATTGGTAGTGAGCAGATACGTCGAATTAGGAAGACCGCTCTTACGCGTAACCACATGACCCTGGAAGTCCAGCGTACCATAAAGGGTGATGGAATCTATCTTGACGTTGTGCTCAAAGTCCTTGGTCACAAGGAAATTGCCGTAAGGATTGCGCAGGATCTTACGCATATCCTCGTTGCACTGGATGGTGTCGTAAACGCCGTCGGTCTGGAACTCGATCGTATCCAACACTACCGTGCTTTCCTTATAGTAAGCAGTCAGAGTAAGTTTGTATTTGCTGTTCGGGAGCAGCTTCCCCTTCAGCAGTTTCAGGACGCCGTTCTCATCGCTGCCCTCCGGGACCCAGACTCCCTCATAGGAATCCCACCGATCCTCATCCCGGTAATCCGGATCCTTCGGAACCAGAGTTACCTTATGCTCCATTTCCTCCGTTTCCCATCTCTCCTCCTCATACTCGGGCAGCTGAATGGACGCGGAGCGGTAAAGCTTCAGAAAAACGCCTTTGCTTTCGATATTATTAAGATACCCCTTGGCATCCTCCACTTTCACCTCCACATTGGCGTCGAAGCCTCCCTCCTCATTCGCCTCAGAGAGACGGTACAAGTACGGATGCTGCGTATCGTCCACATAGCTATAGGCGGCAGATATATAATAGACGCCGTCGGGAACCCTGAACATTCCCAGGTAGCTGGTATTTACACGTCCGATGTAAGCTTTATTCTCGGAATAGAGGCTAAATCCGGGACTATTTACACCTATCTGGCCCACGAATACTTCGCCCGGCTTAACCGGGATCATGTGGATCACGTTCCAGCCATTATATTCCCGCAGCGTGCCGTCGACCTGGTCGTTATACATGTTCTTTTGTATGTGTTCTTTATCATTATAAAGATCAAAGTAATTCTCTCCCTTATCCTGGGTGTAGCCTAACAGCGTGAAACCGTTTTCATTCAGATATTTCCGCCCATTAACGATAATGCGGAAATACGTCGCGTCTTCAGGCACTGCAACCACGGGTGTGGTGCCGTTCTTCGTGTACACGCTATACCAACCTACATTCAAATTATTCTCCCAGGTATACGCCGTGGCGTTCTTGCTCGTATAGAAGCGGAAATGACAGCTGTCATCGGTCGCCGAGTCCGGATGGTAGTTATCCAGCTGGAGAAAATGAATCGTTTTGCCATCGATCGGAATCAGGGGACTCATATAGCGGTCGCTTCCATAGTTATGCCAGTAGTTCAACCCGCCTTCTGTGTTGTCGTTCTCTCCCAGGGTCAGATAGTGTTTATCGCCCGAGTCTTTAAGCGCAGCCTGAAGATCAGAACCGGATATCTGGAAGAACGGCGTACTCTTTCCTGTGCGGTCAGAATAATCCAGGCCCACCAGATTCAGGCTTCCAGTGAGGAAGCTGCCGCCTGTAAAATTATGTGTCCAAAGAACCCAGTCATACTTCTGATTCGAGTAGCCTTCGGCATCGTTAAACGATTTGGCCACGAACCGCAGGGAATAGTAGGCTCCCGGTATCAGACCATCAAACCGCATCGGTACAGGCTCCTTATTGGCATGGAGCTCCACCGCCTGAAGACGGGTACCAGTACCCTCCGCTGAATCGCCCAGATAGTAGAGGTACGCATATACCAGTCCGTCGTCGTCATTGATGGTTCCATCTTTGTCCTCGATCCACAGATCCAGGTATTCCAGCACGTCTCCAGCGATAAACAGATCGCTGTAGTGGAGTTCCGGCTGAATCTTTCTGGTCGTAAATTCAGTCAGGCTGAGCGTGGTGGGTATCTGGTATTCGATACCGCTCTTAATAACCACAGACTCCATCCTCATCACATGACGGGTGGACGTCTTCATGGTTCCCTTCGGCAGGTCAATCACCAGCGTCATGCGCGGGAGAGCCTTGGGTTCCTCTCCCTCATTCCCGCTCTCCGCCAGCTTATAGAGCATGGCCTGCCAGGGATTATTGTGTTCCCGTTTGTATATTTCCTCCTGACCCTCCAGCCGGATCGTAGGAGCCGTCTCTCCCCCATCGACCAGGACGACTGAGTTCGTCTCCGGATCAAACGGATACTTATCTTCTACATCCAGATCGCTCATCTTCAGAACGACTGTATTCTTTTTATCATCGATTACCGGCGTACCGCTTTCCTTCTCCGTAAGGAAGAAACGGAACTCGTCGACCAGGGGCAGAATGTCCGCCGTCGTCCGCTCGTTCATGGCCAGCGTTATCGTTCCGTAGGTATCCATCAGCACAGGAACATTGCTGGTAAAGTTCACGCTGCCGCTGGACAGAGAAGCAGTATAGCTGCGAATACTGCCCAGAAGCTGATCCGGCATCTGCGCCAGTTTGCCTTCCTCATCCGCGCCCTCCGTAGTCGGCTGAGGATCGTAGCTTCCTTTCACCTGAATCGTGTAGAGCTGGGCAAACGCCAGAGATTCCAGCGTCAGCTCATAGGTCTTCTGGTTCTCAGGAGCAGGCAGCTCAAGAAAACCTGTAGTTTCGCTTCCGAAACTGCTGGTATTCTCTGCATTACCGATCTGCACCCAGTGTCCGTAGATCGAGGAACTCAGGTTCTTGCTGTCCACAGCGGTAAGAACCAGCGGCAGGGGATTGCCTTCCGCGTCTTCTGCCAGCGCAGCATCCGGATCGTT
This sequence comes from uncultured Lachnospiraceae bacterium, assembly GCA_947588005.1. Lineage (GTDB taxonomy): Bacteria > Bacillota > Clostridia > Lachnospirales > Lachnospiraceae > UBA3402. The sequence goes on from CANPYE010000011.1 coordinate 18,088, forward strand.
GACGGTGATCTTCAGCGTCAGCTTATCCGTTTCGTTCTTTGTTTCTTCGATCGTAACGGAAGGAGTAGTCTTCCTCGTAAAGATAATATCGCTCCAGTCCTCAGAAGCTACCGGTCCGTCAGGTCCCATGATCTGCAGGGGCAGCTCGTTGCCCCAGCGGTCCTTTGCTACGGCCTGCATCCGATAGCGGGTATTGGGATCCAGCTTAGGTGTCGAAGAAAGGAACACAGTCCCGCCTTCTTCTTTCGCCTTATTCATCACGGAGGAACCGGCGGTCAGGGTAAGCGCCTCTTTCTCCTCCCGGGTACTCCTTCCGCTTTCCTCCAGGGGAGTAAGGATATACTCCATCCTGTAGATGTAGGGAAGCGTATCCTTCTTAAAGTTCTCAAACGTCAGATCGCTGCCGGTCAGCGACGGATTGTAATCCGAAGTATTGGCAATCGTAAGCCGGTCCAGCTCCATAGCAGCCTCGTGTCCGGCAAAGACGGCTTTCCAATCAGCCAGGATGGCCTCAACGCCGCCGTCCTTAATGCTCGGATTCTTCAGCTCATAGAAGTCGGAATAACAGGTATGCCGCTCAAACGTCAGCGTCCAGGTTCCGTCCTCGTTACCCTTGCGGGCAGTCTCCTCATTGTAGCGGTAATAGAACTGGACGTAAATACTCTTACCGTCCTCATCGCCCGGAGGGATCGGAGACATGGCGATCGTCTGGCTGCCTACGAAGGTACGCCGGACAATGGTAGATTTGCCTTCATTATCCCGGTTGCTGTATACGTTGACCGGATTGCCTTTGGCGTCTGTCTCCGTTCTGAAAGGCTTTTTAGTGCCCTTCAGGTCGCCGTAAACCACAACCTTAATACCCTTCTGGATCGCTCCGTAAGGGTCATCTATGTCCAGATCCGCGCCCAGGGCGTAGGTCCAGGCTTCCATATTATTTAACAGTACCTTGGGAGGCTTATACTGCATCGGTTCCGTAGGCTTGGGATTCGCGCCCTGGCTCGGCTTGCTCTGTCCGGAATCCGGATTGGGGTTCTCCTCTCCGCTGCTGCCAGAGCCGTCGTCCTTCTCGCCGGACTGATCGTCATCATCGTCGCCCGCTTCGCCTTCCTCATCGTCGCCGGAATCACCGCTTTCTTCCTCCCCAGCGCCGCTGCTGCCGCTTCCGCCGGTGCTGCCGGATCCGCCGGATCCGCTCCCGCTTCCGCCGCTGCCGCTTCCGCCGCCAATGACGCCGCCGGTAACGCTCCCGCTGCCGCCGCTGCCGGAACCCGCTCCGGAAGAACCGGTACCGGAACCGCTGCCGCTGCCCGGATCGGTCGGGCTGCCGGCAGGACCGGGCTTGCCGCTTTCTGGATCCGTCGGGTCACCAATTTCACTGGAACCGCTCCCGGAATCCGAAGATTCTCCGCCGACTCCATCACCGCTGCCGGAACCGGTGCCGGAGCCATCGCCGCTGCCAGCCCCGCTTCCGGAACCACTTCCGGGATCCGCGTTGCTGCCGGTAGCTGGATCCACAGTGCTGTCGGACGCACTTCCGCTGTCTGAGCCGGATGAACCGCTGCTTCCTGAACTGCCGCTGGGTCTGGAAGAACTGCCGCCCGAGCCGGATGAACCGCCGGAGCTGCTTTCCCGATGGCCGGATGAACCCGCCTGACCGGCCGTCTTCTCCTTCTCTGAACCGTTCTCATCCTTCTCCGCTGCAGAAGAAAGGTCTGCGGACGCGGATGAACCCCCTGCCTCGAGGGTCTGCTCCTGCTGCCCCGATCCGTTCTCCGTAGGCTGCGACAGCGTCTCCGCATCGCTGCCTTCTCCTTCTTCAGGCGCCTCGCCTCTGACCGGCTCACGCAGGACTTCTTCGCCGCCATTTAAGATCTCGTCGATCTTCTGCATCGTAGAATCGTCGGGACGTCCCTTGTAGGACGCGTCTATGGCATCCTCCAGAAGATCGAGGGCCTTCAGCAGGCGCGCATAGTCATAGGTATGGCTGCCGATCGTAAGCGTCGCATCGAAAACAGACTCCTCCTCCTCGTATACGAGCGCGTTCGAATCCAGATAGTACCAGCGGATATAGGAGTCCGTCATCGCCAGAATGCTGTTGGCGGGGATACTGTGAGTCGTGATCCGGTTCTCAAAGGTCGCCGCCTGGGCGTTCATGAAAAGTTTATTCTGCAGAACCAGGAGGATAAATTCCTCTGAATCGGCCTGGTCCCGATTATAGTCGTAAGTATAGCCGTCCGTCATATAAAGACCTTCATACGTACGCAGAAGATCCACATCGGCGGAGAAAAGCCAGATTTCTTCATCTAAAAACTTCAGACCGGTACCCGCGTTCACAAAAACCGGAAAATGACGGTCAATCGACGTTCTCCGGTCGCCTACGTAGTAGCCGCTTAAGGATGAATACACAACATCTTCGTACCCGACATCCACCAGTTCCACCGCCGGTCCGTCGCCGGAGGAGAGCATACGGGACAGTCCGGAGTCCGCCGGCACGGCGAACCCGTCCTCCGCCATGATCGACAGCGCGTATACGCTGTTCATCGCGACGCCGGTAATAACGGCGATCGCCAATATAGCGACCACGAACATCCATTTCATTTTTTTCATAGGATCACCTCCGCAAGCATCAGATTTCTATGTTCAGCCCACCGGTTCCAGAAGCTCCGGCCTGCTGAACAAAAGGGTACGCTTGCCCACATTATTCGTCATGGAATCATTGATCAGGGCAATTTCATAATCCCCTGTTTCAATCCTTGCCGTCACAGCCCCCATCGGCGGTTCCATAAGAAATTCTTTCGTCCCATAGTCAAATACCATCACATTGCCGGTATAAACCGCCTCCACATAGGACAGAGGAGGCAGGAGCAGCTTATAGCCGTTAAAAGTAAGGATCACCGGCTCCATAAAGATATACAGATCCCCACCGTCATACAGAAAACCGTTCTCCAGATCCATCGTCTTGCCGTCCCTCTCGACCGTCACGCCGCCAAGGGACGTCAGACGCAGGTCAGTGAAATGCTCCAGGCGCCCGTGAACCCCGCTCCGGGGAGCATAATAGATCATATCCTGCGTAGTAGTCAGTCCATCCCTCTCCTGGTAATAAATGGGCAGATCGTTGGCATCGCGTCTCCCCGAGCTGTCCGTAACCACGGTCGTCCCTTCCGGCGTCCGCGTCAGAACCGCGCCTTCCTCCATCGGGTAGACGCTTCCGCCGTAATACTGGCAGGGACCGTCTTTTAGTTCATAGCTCATTACTTCTTCGGTAAAGAACTGATTGATGATCACCACCACCGCGACAGCGGCGGCTACCGGGAAAAGCAGGATCAGCCACTCGCGCCAGCTAAGCCTGCGCCGCCTGGTCTTTGCGGCCAGCCTCCGCAGCTTCGTATCCTTCCGACGCCGGGAACGTCCCGGCTGCAGGGTCCCACTCGTACTCAAAATTCATGCTCCTCCCCTCGGAAATATCGTTTAACTCTGTCAGAAAAAGATAGATTCCGAACAGAGCCGTGAAGATCGCAATACAGGCATAGATCGTGTATAAATAAGCGTCGGCAGACACATCGCGGATGTACCCGCAGACCATGTTGCAGGACATAAGCGCCGCCAGCTCCAGCGCGAGCCACAAAAGCCGGCCCGGAATCCGCAGCGCCCCCCGCCGGGAGAAGCACTGCAGCGCGCCCGGAATCACGAAAAGCAGGTAATGCGGCACATTCATCTTGCGGAATATGGTCAAAAAACTGATGAGCAGAAGCAGCTTGATCCAGGAACACGCAAGCCGCAGGCAGTCCCACCAGTCCAGTCCCACAAACAGTCCGATCCAGCGGAAACGCCGCTGGTTCACCCACAGGCCGCTGCCCAGACGCAGAAATAAGGGCAGCAGAAGCGCCGTGGGGACCACGGCCGCCAGCATGTAAGGCAGAAGCGGCTCCGCCTGAGCCAGAATACGAATCGCCAGCTCCGCAGCGCTCATACTGTCTCTCCCCCTTCATCGGACCGTTCGGACGCAACCATAGACGACGTCTGTTTCTCAAGCAGGAGGGTAAATTCATTGTGCTGATGCTTATAGAAACCTTTCACTCCGTCCAGCTGATATTCCTTATCCTGCGTCAGGAAGGTGACGCTTCCGTCCACCTGCCCCAGGGCGGGCAGATAATCCTCCATGATCAGCAGGTTATACGCCTTGCTGCGCAGCCGCACGACGCTTACGCCGGTGATCAGGCGTAGACCGTTCTCCTCGTCGATCACACGTGCCCGGATGACTCCCGGCCCCGACGTATTCTGCGGCCTGCGCGGCTGCTGTTTTGTCTCTTTTTTCCCAGCCATAGAACGCTCCTTATACTCTGCGGGTCCTCATATACGCGCCGATATAGATCAGCTCCTGCTCGTCTATGTCGTCGCACACACCGTCAAGAATCGCTTCCACGTCGTCCAGAATATCCCCGATCTCCACGAACTGGCCCGGTATGCCGGTATACTGCTCCGCCACGTACATGGGCTGGGAGAAATAGTTGCGCAGCTTGCGGGCGCGGAAGAAAGTATTATGGTCTTCCTCGCTCAGCTCGTCGATTCCCAGCACGGCCACGATCTGCTCCAGCTCCTCGTACCGCGACAGGCACCGAAGCGCCCGCTCCACCAGGTCGAAATGCCGCTGCCCCACTACCTCCGGATCGATCAGCCTGGAATTGGTAGCGAACACGTTGATCGCGGGATAAAGTCCCTTCTCCGCCACTTTACGGTCCAGAACCACCTGGCCGTCCAGATGCTGGGAAATGGCGTGTACCGCGCCGTCGTTCAGATCGTCGGCCGGAATGAAGATGGCCTGGAACGACGTGATGGAACCGCCCTCCGTGGAATTGATCCGCTCCTCCACCTCGCTGATCTCGGTCAGCAGGGCCGGGGAATAACCGTTCTCTATGGGCATATGGGCCAGCTCCGTCGCGATCTCCGCGTTCGCCTGGACCATACGGTAAATATTGTCGATGAACACCAGCACATCCTGCTGCTTCTCGTCCCGCAGGTACTCCGCCAGGGTCAGACCGGCGTAGACCGCACGGCTCCGGCTCATGGCGTTGTCGCCCATCTGGCCGAAAGCCATGGAGATCTTATCCAGCAGGTCCGCCTCCAGCATCTCGTCGTACAGATCGCGGCCCTCGCGGCTGCGCTCGCCGACGCCTACGAAGACGGAGTTGGAACGAAGTCCCTGGTATACGTTGTGAATCAGCTCCTTGATCAGAACCGTCTTGCCGACGCCTGCACCTCCCAGAAGGCCCATCTTAAAGCCCTTCCGAATCGGCGCGAAGAAGTCCAGCACCTTGATCCCGGTCCACAGGATGTCTCCGTCGATCACGATCTCATCCATGGCCAGGGACCGGTCGTAGACGTTGCGCACCGGTACGTCCGGCGGAAGCTGCGTCCCGTCTATGGTCTGTCCGTAGGAGTTAAAGACGTGGCCCAGGATATCGTCGGAATAAGCCACCTCGATGCCGTTCTCCGCGCGGTAGACCTCCATGCCGCGGCGCAGGCCGTTGGCCATGCCGAAGCAGATCGCGCTCGCCACCAAGCCGTTGATCTCCGCCACCTCGAACCATACGGGCGTCCCGTCGTCTGCCAGGGTATAGACCACATCGCGTCTTCCCACTTCGCTCCGCTCCATGAAAATATCGACCTTCAGGCTGGAGACGGAAATAATCCTTCCCAGGCGGCCTTCCCGGGCAGCGCCGGCTGCCGGATTCTCTGTCATCATCTGATTTCTTTCCATATTGGCGTCCCTCGTTCCCTGTTTTCTATCTGTCGCGTCCGTGTCCGCTTCCGAACCGGCGCGGGTCTTTCTCTCTTCCTGCGCCTGCGCCCGCATCCGGGCCGGCGCTTTCTTCCGCCGCGCTTACGCCCGCATTCGGGCACCGCGCCGTTTCGTTACGCTTCCTCTAACGACTTCTGCTTCACATAGCTGTCGATGGTCTTCTGGAAGGCCAGCTGGTTCTTCTCCTTCCGGGCCTGCCGCACTTCTTCTTCTTCCCGCTCATCCAGCTTCTTAAGCGACTCCATCGTGGCGTTCTGGCGCATGATGTTCTCCGCCGCGTAGGCGCTGGCCGCCGCGATCTGGAGCTCATAGACCAGATACGAAACCGTCATATCGTTCAGCAGTCCCTCCACATCGCCCTCGATCACGAAATCATCCCACTGGTTCTCCTCCTCCTCGGGAAGGGCCTCCAGCGGGTAGATGCGCCGGCTCACCTGCTTGATGGAACTCAAATTGTAGTAATGGTTATATACCAGTTCGACCGCCGACCAGCAGCGCTCCTTCACCGCCCGTTCCAGGTATCCGTATACCCTCTCCGGCTCGGCCTCGTAGTCCTCTCTGGTCAGGAACAGGCTTACCTCCGACGGAGTGCGTACTTTCTTGCCGATCACAACCTTCTCGCCGGTCCGGTCCTGATTCAGGACCGACGTGACCGAAGCGTTCACGCCGCCGCAGAAGCCCAGGTCGGACCCCATATAGATCCGCAGGGGCGGCAGCTTGGGATCCGGCAGCCGGACGCGCTTATCCGCCCGGAGATTCCGGTTGTTCAGCACGATCCGCATCATCGCCGCCAGCTCCTCCTCCATCGCCGCCAGCTTATCCGCCTTTCTCCGGGAGGCGTCCACCCGGAGCAGGGCGTGGAAATTCATGACCTTCACTACCGCTTTTACGTTCATTCTCCCTCATCCTCATTCAGCCTGGCTACCATGTCCAGCATGGTCTGACTGGTCCTTACGGCAAATTTATGCTGCTTCAGCATCTCCAGGATCAAAGCGCCGCGCCTCATGCGCTTGCGCATGGCCTCGCCCATCTCGTCCGCGTTCGCCAGTTCGAAGACCTCTCTCTGCTCCAGGTAACTCAAAAGCTCACGCCGGATCGGCGGGCCGGCCTTCTTCATAGCCGCTTCCTGCACCGCGCCGCCCAGACGGGACACCGACAGGCCGTAATTAATGGCCGGCTTCTGGCCCTTTTCGAAGTTCTTCGCGGACAGCACGATCTGGCCGTCGGTGATGGAAATTATATTCGTAGAAATGAAATCCGTGATATCTCCGCCCTTTGTCTCGCAGATCGGCAGGATCGTGATGGACCCGCCGTTCATATGCTGGCAGCCTGTCTCCAGCATCCTGGAATGGGTATAGAAAATATCCGGAGGATACGCGTCGCGGCCGGGCGTCTTGCCCATCAGCAGGGCGATCTCACGGCATACGTCCGCGTGCCGCTTCAGGTCGTCGATCACGACCAGCGTATCGCGTCCCTGCGCCAGATAGAGCCGCGCGATGGAAAGGGCCACGTACGGCGTGGCGCGCAGCACCGGCGCGCAGTCGTCGTTAAAGGCGGCCAGGATCATGGTATACTCCATGGCCCCGCGGCGAAGGAGCTGATTGTAGATGTCCTTGACCTCTTTCTTGGTCTTGCCGATGGCCACATAGATGCAGATCTCATCCTGTCCCGCCTGGTTGGTGATCGTATCCAGTGCGATCTGGGTCTTGCCGGTCTTCGCGTCGCCGATGATCAGCTGGCGCTGGCCGCGTCCGATGGGATAGATCAGGTCGATCCCCGTGATTCCCGTTAACAGCGGCCGGTTCACCGACCGGCGGTCCATGATCGGAATGGGCGGATTCTCGACCGCCACCTCGCGCAGGCCGTCCAGCTTCTTTCCTGCCAGACAGTCCGTGCCGAACATATCCACCACATGGCCCAGGGAGCCTTCCGAATAATAGCCGTGGAACTCCTGGCCCGTGGCCACCACGCGGTCGCCTACCTTGATCTTATCCTCTACATGAGTCAGCGCGATCAGAACGCTGTCCCGGCGGATGGCGTCCACATAGCCTTCTCCGCTTCTGCCCACCTGCACACGCTCAAAGTAGGCCACATTCTCGAGGCCGGTCGCCTCTACGATATATTCCCGGACAAGGCGGACCTGACCGGTCGCGTATGTATTTCTTCCGGCCTTGATATCCTCTACCTTCCGCTCCAGGATGCCGCTGATCGTCTCGTTCATTCGCCCATCTCCCTCATCTTCACACAATAGTCGTAAAGCATATTATTCGCTTCCACCTGGAAGCCTTCGCATATCTCGTCGTCCACCACGACCCGCACCCGGTCGGAATAATTCCCGGCCGCGGCCGTAGGCGGTACCCGCAGGTACACCGGCCCCGGCTCTTCCGCCGCGCGGGACTGCAGGTAATCATAGAAGCCGATACAGTCGAACTTGCTGTGCAGCGCGTTATAATTTCGCAGAAGCATCCGCTCCTCCGAAGAAAGCACCTGCGAGAGTACGCTCTCCTGTTCCTCACGGGGCAGCGTCGACAGCCTGTATATCGACTCATAATCAAGCTTGCCTAACAGCTTCCCGGCCGGACCGGCCTGATGAACCGCGCCCGCGGTAAACGCAGGGAGCACATCCCTGGGCGAGAAGCTGAAATTCTCCCGGATCCTGCGGTAGAGCGTCCCCCCGCCGCTGTCCCGGTACTCCGTACCGCTGATCTGTTCCACGACCTTTAAGAAGGCCATGGGCTTTTCTTCTGTGGTCTCCTGCACCGGAGCGGGTATGACCGCCTGCTGCTCCTGCTTTAACTGCTCCAGCTCCGACCGCGCCTGCTCGATCTCGCTGTCAAGCTCCTTAAGGCGAAGGCTCCGGTCCTCCAGAAGACCGTCATATGTAGACAGAAGCGTCACGCTCCGATCCCGTACGCTCTTTCCGACCACACGCGCCGTCCATACCACGCACAGGGTCACGAAGCCGATCAGCACGCCAACCACTACTGCAACTGCCAGCCAATTCGTCAACATCGTATCAGTCCTTTTCCGTATTTACAGTGTGAGGATCGGGTTAAAATACAGCAGCAGGAACACAAAGGCAAAGAGGAGCAAAAGCAGCACCGCAACCACCAGCGCTACGATCAGCACCGCATGAATCACGTCGTTCTTCGTCTCCGGGTTACGTCCTACCGCTTCGGCGATACGCGCGCCCATAAGTCCCAATCCGATCCCGATGCCCAGAAATGCCAGGCCCAGCATCCATCCTATCGCACTGATCACTGCCGCATACAAATTTTCCATAAGGTTATCGCTCCTTTTCGCTTGTTATCGGCTCCGGGTCACGGGGCCGTCTCAATCTTAACTGCCTATCGCTGTAACGGTAACGGTACTGCCGTCCGCGTTCCCGCCGTCTGCGGCCGTTTCTGCCGGCTGCGCCTGCGTCTCGCCGTTTGCGCTGAAAGCGCTGATCGTATTGCTTCCGAATGTCTCGCCGGCTCCGGCCGTCGGCTCCGGCTCAGAAGGCGCGGTGGGCGCCGCGGTTGTCTCCGGTGCGGCTGTCGTCTCCGGTTCCGAAGCCTGCGTCTCCGCTGCGGCCGTCGTCTCCGGTTCGGGCGCTGCAGTCGTTTCTGCCGCGGCCGATGTCTCCGGCTCAGAAGGCGCGGTGGGCGCCGCCGTCGTCTCCGGCTCGGATGCCTGTTTCGACGCCTGCATCGCGCTGTTCGATGCCTGCGCTCCAGATGAAGACACGCTGCTGTTCGTGGCCGCCGCTCTGCTTGCAGCAGACAGGCTCGCACCGGCTGCCAAGCTGGGATCATAGAACGGATTGGAGATGCGAGCGGTCACAATTGTTTTATCGCCGGCCATCATCGCAGCCGTGAAATTCGCTTCCTGCTTGATCACTGCGGAGTCTATCGTGAAAATATGCTCAAATCTTGAATCAACCGCCCGTCTGACATCATCCTCCTCCAATTTATACGGAACTTGGGAATTCTCTCCAACAGTCAGCGTAATCCGGCTATTATCTGATTCTGGTATCCAAACATTCATGTTTTCGAGACTGAGCGTCACCTGCACGGAATCAGCGGTCACCCGGCTGATCGTAAGGCTGTTTTGCTGGGTAATCGTTCGTACCCTGTAATAATCGTCCAGATAGCGGACATCATCGCCCGTCTCCGGATCAGACGTTATATGCGCCATAACCACATAATACTGGGCGCCCGGCTCCAGATTACTGAACGTATAGCTGTTCTCATAGGTAGTCACACTGGTTCGCCGGGTAGCGTCATACGCATTCCAATACTCATCCTTAGCCGCAAGCACTTCATCACTGTCGTCCTCTCCGTAAATCTGACGGATCGTAAGGCCTTTTCCACCATTAGCGGCTTCCAGATCCGCAACCGCATGAACCTCCAGAAAGACAGTACCCAATTCTCCAAAAGGATCCACGAAGTAGTAGCCTACGGTCAGACTGGTGCTTGTCTCCGAACGCACAGACTTGAGCAGGACCACCTTTACCGTATCCTTCTCCTCGCCGACGCCTCCGGTACCGCCGGAACCGCCGTCGCCGCCTTTGCCGCCCTTGCCGCCTGCGCCTCCGGAACCTCCGGAACCGCCCGTGCCGCCCGTGCCGCCCGTGCCGCCTGCGCCTCCGGTGCCGCCCGTGCCGCCTGCGCCTCCGGTGCCGCCCGTGCCGCCTCTGCCGCCTGCGCCTCCGGTGCCACCCGTACCACCGGAACCGCCTGTGCCGCCGTCACCGCCGATTCCTCCGGTGCCGCCGTCGCCGCCGATTCCTCCGGTACCGCCCGTGCCGCCGTCGCCGCCAATTCCTCCGGTGCCGCCCGTGCCGCCCGCGCCGCCCGCGCCGCCGTCACCGCCTGCGCCGCCACGTATCGTCAGATCGATCTCGTCCGGCGTCTGGGGATCGTCGATGGTTTTATAAATGGCGGAATCATATGTATTCGTACTGCTGCCGCTGATAAGATGCCGCAGATCCAGAGTCTGATCCCCCGCACCCAGCGTCTCCTGCGCGATATCAAAGGTAAGCGAACCGGCCCGTATCGTCGTCGGCTGAGTCGTCTTCAGACTCATGGTACTGGAACAAAGCCGGGCGTTGCCTACCATGTCCAGCACAATGTACAGATAGTTCGGCACATGGAACGTCTCCTCACCGTCCGTAATATCAGTATAGACGATCGCATAACGACGATCCGCCAGCTTGAAAAGCGCCGGTTCGGAGAGATCGCTGTATTCCGTGTCGTCCGTGACCGCTTCCACGCTGCCGTCCGCGCCTACGCGGTACCCGCCGCCGAACACACGAATGCCGGTCCCGGTAAAAGCCAGCGTATGACCGCTTAAGGGCAGCCCCGTCCCGTTCATCGAGAGATAATATTGATCGGCGGCGCCTCTTGACACAAGAGCGGTCTCGGTAAGCTCAACCGGCGTATAAGTTCCGTCATAGACCACCGAACCTACCGGCAATTCCACTCCCGGACTGAAGGCGGCGGCCGTATTGCGCGCTACTAAAGCCATCCCGGTAAAGATGACAAGCAGAACCGCCGCGACAAGTCCAATCGCGATCCGGTTGCCGCGATTCATTTTGCGAGTCGATTTGATCGCCATGTCAATTCCTCCTCTCTTAGCCGACAAACACGAAGGAAAGCGTTCTGTAAGGCGCACCCGAATTGGGGTCTACCCCCTGCTGATAAAGTTTGACTGTTATCTCGTAATAGCCGTTCATCGGTACGTCATACGGGATTTCGTAGGTATAAACTTCATAGCCGACCGAGTCGTGAGCTATCTTAAACCACTCGTCATCGGTAGACGTCGTTCCCTCTGCCGATACAATGATCTGTTCTTCCGAAGATCCGGCATAGCCCTCGATACTCCATTGCACATTTTCAATCGCCTGATACCCCTTATCTCCATATTTCTCATCAGACTTATCCACTACGCCAAAGCTCTCTGACAGTCTGAGCTGCAGCCTGTTTCCGATTCTGGTAAGAGCTACTTTCTTATCATTGATATAGAGACCGGATTCATCCGTCAGACTCAGTTCCTTACGAGCCAGCCGGAACACCTGTCCCTTCTGCCATATCGCGTCTTTCTTAGGTCTGACTTTTCCAGTCACTTCATAATCTTTTTCCCAGAACTGATCCAAAAATTCCGAGAACTTTTGGCCGGCTGCCGCCATAGCTTCTTCATCATTACTCGGGACTTCCTTGCCGAAGAAGTACGAGTAATCCTGTCCATCCGTTCCATCGGGCAGGCCTTCGCTCTTCCCGATATGGTACTTGTCTATCACAGCATAAATGTTGATATAATAGGTTTCGTTCGGGTCTAATTCATAATTTGGCTGGCTTGTCGTATTGTTTTCGTTGCCGCCCTTCAGCGTGAAAGTCTGTCTGGCTTTCGATGCATCAAACACCTGATCATCATATATCGTCTCGACCAGGTTGCCATCTGCATCGGTAAAACGTACCGCGAACAGGCTGACTCCCTTCCTTATATCTTTGTGTCCCATGATGGAATAGCCCACGTCGTTAATGGAAACCGTAAATGTCATGGAATCCTTGGTCGCCCCTGTGGCATAGATCAGCGCGCCGTAATTGCTCACAGACGGGATCTGGACAGCGTACACCTGACGCCCCATCTCCGTCTCTCCCTCATATGCCCTCATGAGCAGATAAACTCTCGTACCGGGCTTTAATTCGCTGCGCAGGCTGGACGGAGTCATATCGATTTTGACCCTGTTGTTGCTGCCGGTAAAGCTGTTTGACGGAGCAGTGAGCATCCCGTTATCGCGCATATCCTTGTCATTGTAAATAACTAAACTCGGATCCGGATCCGTATATTCATTTGTCGAAACCGAACTTCTCAGCAATGTATAAGTCATTCGTACACCGGAAGTACGGTTCAGGGTGAAGAAAAGCTCCATGTACTTGTCAAAATACCCGTTGTTGTTGTAAACCAGCCCCTTCTCGGAATTAATCACTATGCCAGCCGCCGTCTGGAACGGATAAACTGCTTTCTTAGCGGTAGCCCGATCCACCAGAACCATAATCTCATCCGGGGAATCCTTCTTCATCATGTAAAAGACTACCCAATAGTCCCCTCCGGCCTGAAGCAGCAGCTCATCGCCGTCTTTAGGCCTGATTATACCGGATCCGGCATTCTCCGTTCTCTTTTCATCTTCTATCGGGTAACCCCTTCTTGCGTTATCTTCTCCCTTTTCAAGACGAAGCCGGATCTCTGAGTTTTTGATGGCATTTTCCTTGTTTTTCGGGGTCGGATCTTCAGCAAAGCGATTCGCAAGCGGCTCGCGATCGAACAGCAGCGCATGAACTACATATTCATCCGTGTCCGTTTCGTCCTTATGCCATTTTTCCGTGCCCGCCTGCTCCTGGTTGTAGACCTGGAAACCGAACACATCCACCTGATTGGCGCCGGTCACAAGTTCTCTCGTCAGCCGCATAGTCGGAACAACGTGATTCAGCGTACATTTATTGTCATCATTCGTAAATTTAAGCTCATCATATATACCCACGCCCTTTGGAACCACGCAGTCCTTAATTTCTTCCAGCCTGCTGGAAGTGCTCTGCGCCACGCCGTTATTGGTAGGATAGATCCATCTGCCCGTGGTCCAGTCGCTGCTTCCCTGAATCGTCAGGTTCGCAGCGTACGCTTCATGCTTTACATCCGGGTAAAGCAGATGACGGATGTCCTTAGCCTTTATATAAGGATCCGATGTCTGTTTCGCCATAGCGCCATAGGTACCGTTATTGATGTTGCCGCCCACGATATAGCCGCCCAGGCGATAGCTTCCGTCCTGCTGGCTGATCGTCTGCAGAGCAAAATTGCCGTTCGGATCTTCAATCAGGTTCCAGCCCTGTTCACCGGTATCGTAGTAAATCTGCGCTTCTACGGCGAATGTCTTCCCTATGAAATCCGTATGCAGATCTCCGGTAGACAACCGGGCATAATACCCCACATCCACTTCATAACTCATGGGCAGATAAATCCGCTGATCGTGTTCAAGCTCGGACGTCTCCTCCGTAACGGTCTTGATATACAACTCCATCGCGTACGCACGGTTGCCCAGATACAAAGCGGATCGCTCCTGACTGTTCGTCCTTAAGATAAAATCGATGTAATTCTGCTCAAGATGCTCATCCATAGTGACGTAAACCGGTTGTATCTGGCCAACAGAGATGCTTCTGCCGCTAAAGTAGCTTCCATAAGCCCGGTCGACCGGGATATGGCAAAGATAAATCCCTTCTTCCCCGTTCTCGCTGTCCGCATCTCCCATATTGAAGGCACTCAAGACGTCGCTGTATGACACATCATACAGACTGACATTCACCTTAGGTTCCACTGTGTTAACCCCGCTGGACGAGACAGTATACGGAAGGGCCACAGAATACCAGTCCATACCGTCGTTGACATTGCTCTCGACACTTCGCGCAATCTCAAACAGGGGCGTCGTCTCTTTTCTGCCACCTGATGTATATTCGATCTGGGTAGCCGTCTCTCCTGTCGATGCGATCTCTCTGATCGTGTCATCCAGGTCGCGCCATGTATAGTGAAGCTCCAGTATGCCGGTATCCTCCATCATATCGCCGCCCCAGCTTGCATCGGCAGTTTTATACACATAAGTGTAAAATTCGGGAGCCAGCTTGGGCGCTTCCTGCATGCCGGAATTAAGGATATAAGCCACCGTTTTGCCAATCGATACACCATTTTCCGTACCGGCGCCGTAAGAATTCTTAAAACTGGCATAGGTGCTTTCCGGATAGTAGGGATAGGTCGAAGTTGTGCTGCCGGCAGCTTCGCTCCACTCTACCGTATAGGCAAAGACATAGCGATAACCGCGGCCCATGCCTTTCGGTATGCCGCTCGTCTTGCTCGCGTCGCCGGCGTAGTAGCAGTAATAGCCATTATAGAAATTATTATCTTCACTCACCGGCTTCTGTTCAGGCCCTCCGCCAAACAGAATCGCGACCTTGGGCGCAGTGTTGCTTCCCGGGGCGAAATCAATTGTAATCGGCTGTGTAACAACGAGATCAAGCCTATCATCATAATGGACTTGAGATACCGGATCTTTTTCTTCCTTCATCAGCGCGGTATAGAAATTGTTATACTCAAACGCATAGTAGGTCACGCTTTGTGCCAGACGCTGCGAGTTATCGTAAGTAGATTCCAGCCGGTATCCCACGATCACGTCATCCGGTATTCTCGGATCAACCGTTCCGCCGTAATCCTTCGCTTCGCCATTCAGAATCGGGATCGCCTTAACGCCATTGTTGGGATCGGTCATCAGGTCGGGCGGCTTGGCCGCGCCGGTAATCACCTCGGTTCTGGTGCTGACACTGACGTCGAATTCATTCACATAACCCATTTTCATACGGCTGGTCGAGTCCGTCACTTTCGTGACTTCCAGCGTATAAGCAATTCCGGAGTCCAGACGCAGGTTAAAATCGGTTTCATTAACAGTTACACCGTCATCACCATACAGATCCGCCGCTTGCTTGCCTCCCGGGATATTGCTCAGCGTAATGCCTGCCAGATAGGTCCTTCCTGGGCCGGTGCCGCGGTAGATCGACAGACTCACATCGCCATTCCGGAGCTGCTCCAGGGCATGCTCTTTCCTTCTTCTGGTCATTTCCTCGTCTGTAACCGAGTCGTCATCATGCAGCTTCAGTTTTATATTACACGTTACACCCTCGCCGGAGATGGAGTTCTGTTCCCATATCGCGTCCACGACATACGTCTCAAACGTCCGGAAACTGGCGGTCCCGATGGTACGGCGAACAAAACCGTTACCGTCGTTCAGATTAATGTAGCCGCTGACCACGATCGAATAATTGGTATTCTTAAAAAGATGGGTCAGGTCCAAATGCACCTTTATCTGATTGGTTACAGATTCATCCAGTGTGGCCGTGATAATCTCCTCACCGCTGTCATCATGTTTGATATCCTGTTTACTGCTGCCGATCACGACCTCCCTGTCATAGATCTGGTCGGCATATATCTGCACGGTCAGCTCCTGGCCGTCTTTGATCTCCATGCTGGATCCCTGCTTGCTCATATCGATGATGAGATCCCCTTTCATGGTGTCATAATCTGTACCGTATTCAACCTTTTCCAGCTTCAGCAGGGGCAGAGAATCACCCATCGACATGACCTCGGCACTTTGTCCCAGGTCGTAGTAAACATCCTTCTCATTATCATTAAATACCAGTTCAACTTTGAACCTGTAATTCACATTGGAAGGCAGGAAGAAGCTCACCGGTCCGGTCTCGTTGGGCAGAGCCGTCTTCTGCGCGGCCTCTACCCAAGCCCCGTCCTTATATTCCATAGCCGTATAGACATATCGGACTACGCCTCCGTCTGAATCAGTAACAGCAGGCCGGTTTACCTCAAAAGCGCCGGTAACGCGATTGAAGCTGGCCGTCGGAACCGGTTTATTGTTCTCCTGTCCCGGTTCCCACCATGTAGGCGGAGTACGCAGAGTAAGCCCATCCAATTCCTGATTGGTGAGAATACTCATCGTTTCATTATCGCCGCTTGTACTCACAAACACCCTGACCACATAATTGGTATCCGGAGAGAGCGGCTTTGTGGAACTCCTTGTCAAAGCCCCTACCTGATCGCCGAATGTCAGGCTCAGGTTATACGCATTCCCGTCCTTCGGTACTTTTTGTGTCCCAATGGCGTCTAAGTAAGAGATGTCGACGTCGCCGGGGGTTTGGATATAGTCCAGAGTATATCTGGCCTCATAATCTACGCCCGGCGAACTGAGCGAAGCAGAAGACGTAACCTTTCTGTTCTGCGCCGGAGTAAGCAGATAGAGCTGCACCACTTTTACAGAATCCTGATACGCCTCCGCCACATTGACGCCGACCGTAAGGGTAGACGTACCGGCAGATTCATAGTTAAGATAAATACCTGTAGAATCCGTGTAGAAGAAACGACTGACAAATTCTCTGGAATAGAGCATTCCAGACATGTTGTAGTACGCCACCACAGAAATGCGGTAACTGGTGTCAGGCGTAAGCACATCGGTATTATAATTCCCCTCTTCACCTTCCATCGCCATGAAGTAAGCAGGAGTAGCATCGAATGAATTCGGAGCAAAGGGGCCCGCTGTTCCCTCGTTATAACCTCCCGAAAGACTAAGGCACTGAACCTGCTCGCCGGTCTCCACATTATAAATGGTAACCTTGGGATTATACTTTTCACTATCGGTTCCGACCATATTGCTTATATCCAGCAGACCTTGCTCATCATCCACCTGAATCGCGCCCCTTAAGCCGGTAGCGGTAACCTGCCAGTCCACGAAGGACATCACAGGCAGGGCCACGTTCGTCGAGCTCTGGATCGTCGCGTCGTTGCCCTTATTGCCGGTGTAGCCGTCGCTGCCGCTCTTGCCGTTGCCGCCATTGGCTCCCGACGTGCCGGAATCGCCGTTTGCGCCGGAGATGCCGGACGTACCGGAACCGCCCTGGCGGCCATTCGCACCGATCTGGCCGTTCGCGCCGGCCTGACCGGTCGCACCGGTCTGTCCGGTCGCACCGGTACTGCCGGAGGAACCGCTGCTGCCCTGATCGCCTGCTTCGCCGGCCGCACCCTGTTCACCGGCCGCGCCCTGCTCGCCGCGCACGCCCTGCTGGCCGTTCTCGCCCTGGTCGCCGTTCTCGCCGGCTTCGCCGTCCACGCCGTCCTCGCCGTCTATGGTGTCGATATTCAGTTCCGGCACGATCTGCCGGCGGGTTTCATTCTCTGCGAGAACGATGCTGTCGTCCGCGCTCACGGAGAGCTTGGCTAAGGACATCTTATGAGTGCCGTCGTCGATAAGCTGGGTCACAGGCGTGACTTTAACCCCGCCCTGCGTCTCGATGTAGCAGTCGGGGGAGATCGTCGTCCACAGGTTCTCCGCTGTGAGCAGCTGAACGATATTGTCCTCGGTGACGGTCACCTGCACATAGTCGCCCACGGGTCTCACATCATCGTCGGAGAAATGGATCGTCAGTTCCGGGGAACGAATGATATACTTGTCGTCGGACAGCTTCCAGAGGTTCTCTCCGAAATTAACCGTGCCGGCGTTCGTCTCTGCCGTGTAGACTCCTCCGGACCCGGAGATCGGCAGCTCGGCGGTGATATAATAGTTATTAATGAAATTCTCGGACAGATCGTTGAAATCGAGCAGAATACTGTCGCTGAGCGCGAAAAAGCTTCCGTCGTCCAGACGCGCGAAGCTCTCGCTCCGTACAACGGCCTTCTCCCCGTCGCTGTCCCGGAAACTTACCTGCCCGGCCCTGGAGATCTGATACGTCTCCTGGCCTGTGAAGCCTACCTGCTTTACTTCTCCCCCATCCCCGCGGAGTACGTATCCGTCCATAGGAAAGGACGGCCGGGAGCTGACCGACCTCCACACTCCAAAGGCGGTGAAGCCAACCAGCGCGGTCAGGCATAATGCCATCACTGATATGACAATTTTCTTCCCCATTCCAGCATCTCTCCTGTCTGTTCCGAAATTACTTTGAAACTCTTGAAAAACCTTTAAAAATCCCGTTTTGATCCCTGTTTCAGCAAAACCAGCTAACGCAAATTTGCCGCAGAACCAATTTATCCGGATTGCGACATCTCCACGAAGCCATTTGCTTTATTATACAACAGGGGGTATCCCGCAAAGTGTCTCGCATTACCCGAGATATATATTTTCTTTTTTCTTTAGAAATTGGGGAATTGTCGGAATTATGTGAACAAAATTGTTGCCTCAAAGAAAAATTTTTATTGCATTCTTTCACCGCCTGATGTATAATATGCTTATCAAGACAGCCGGTAAGGTGAATCCATCTCACCCGCCCCGGTGAAATCTAAGACTAAGAGATAGCCGTTTCCCTAAGATCAAGACGGCTATTTCTTATTTTTCATATTCAGAATTGCAACAATGAAAAATCCCCATCGTCAGTAATACCATGAATTCCTCGTATGTACTCACAATAATCACCCCCTTCCGCAAGACTCGGAATGGGCAAGAGCACGTCCCCCGGCTGCCCGGATAAACATATGATACTGTCAAGGTACGCTCGTTTTCTTTGGTGTCGCTGGATTTTATCCGATGTAAATCACGTAAATCAGACTGACCGTCCTCCCCGGCAGAAGCGGCAGAACGCCGCGCCGGATGAAATTAGTATAACATAAGAGGGGCGCCTAAGCAACCCCTCTTTCGTCGTTTTACGACCGTGTGCAAAAAGAATGCCGGTGACGCTCGTTTTGTATTTCATGCGAGCGGGGCGTCAGTGACGCCCCGCTTGTATATCGCTATGAATTGCCGGTTTGTCGTTATGAATCCACATGAAATCCCAAAATCTTACCGCACCACGAAATTCACGATCTTATTCGGCACGTAGATCTCCTTCACCAGCGTCTTGCCGTCCAGGAAGGGCGCCACCTTCTCGTTGGCCCTGGCCGTCGCAAATGCGGTCTCCTTGTCGCAGCCGGTGGGAACCGCCACGGTGCCGCGGAGCTTTCCGTTCACCTGAACGCCGATCTCCACGGTCTGGTCCACGGTCTTGGTCTCGTCGTACTCGGGCCACTCCGCCAGGGAAATGAAGCCTTCCCGGCCCATGCTCTCCCACATTTCCTCGCACAGAT
>CANPYE010000012.1 GCA_947588005.1 uncultured Lachnospiraceae bacterium
GCGCTGCCGTTCAAGCATGAGATGTACGAGCTGACCGGCACTTACGAGCGGCTGGCCCGGAAGGCCGGCGTGGAGATTCGGCTGAATACAGAAGTGACGAAAGAGTACGCGGAAGCGATGGAGCCGGACGCGCTGATCATTGCTGTGGGCTCGAAACCATTGGTTCCGCCGATCAAGGGGCTGGACGGTGAAAATGTAGTCGTCGTCAACAACTACTATCTGGAGAAGGACAAAGTCACCGACGACGTGGTGGTCTTCGGCGGCGGCCTGGCTGGTTGCGAGTGCGCGATCCATCTGGGTATGGACGGCAAGCGCGTGCATCTGGTGGAAATGCGCGATATGCTGGCGCCGGACGCTAATGTGCGGCACAGGCCGCTTCTGCTGGCGGAGATCGATAAATATGTGACTGTGCATACAGGTTATAAAGGGTTAGAGGTTACAAAAGAAGGTATTATCTGCGAGGATAAGAATGGGGAGAAGCAGCTAGTTCCCGGAACGACTGTGATCTGCGCCCTGGGTCAGCGGTCACGTACTGATGTGGTGGAAGAGCTGCAGGACTGCGCGCCCTACGTGCGGGTCATCGGCGATGCGGCGAAGGTGTCGACCATTACCAATGCGGTTTATTGGGGGTATCACGCGGCGCTGGATATCTGAATTTGACTTCGCGCACATAGTCGCGGGAGATACGCGTGACAGACGGGGCCGGGGCACATCCTGGACGCTCATGACTCCGAAGGGAAGTCTTTCTAAATTCATAAACGCCAGTTTGAGGGCAACGGCAAATTCGCGTGAACTCCTGATGAGTTCACGCGAATTTGCCGCTCCGCTCATGACTTGAGGTCATGGGCTCCGGCCCTCAAACTGGCGTTTTCTCATTAAGAAAGACTAACCCTTCTCCGTAAATCGCGCCCAGGATGTGCCCCGGCCCCGCCTGTCACGCTGTGTTGTCGCTGGCGTATCTTCCGCGACTATGTACCCATATTTTGCTGGCAAATATCACATATCAGCTCAAAATTTCATTTCCACACCCCGGGATCGAAATTTTATTTCCAAAAAGATTGCATTCCACGCGCATATGAAATATGATGATATATATGGACAAAGCATTCTCCGCAGAAAGGAGTCCGCATGTATACAGAAGTATTTCAGAAAAGCCAGTCAGCCTGCCAGATACACAATCTATGGTTGGAATGCGCGGGAGAGAACGACTTCCCATATAAAGCGCTGAATTCCGACGAACTTGAACATCTTCTGCTGGCGGCGGAGCCGGGCATTAGAAAAATGTCGCTTCTCCACGAGAACGGTCGTGCCTTCGCAAGCGGAAGCTATATAGAAGGTGAAGAGCGGGGCTTTATCACCATGGTTCTGACGGCGGCTGATGCCAGAAGGCGCGGCCTTGGAAGTGAGATGCTTTGCGTTCTTGAGGCGGAAATGAAAAAGCGTTTCCGCATGAAAGAGATACATATATCTTATTTCGATCCGGTCAATCTGGTCTGGGAGATTCCCGGTCATCCGGGCTGCGAACATCCCAATTCGCCCGGCGTGGATATATCGTCGTCGGCTTATGGATTCTTCCATGCCGCGGGATATCAGGACTACTCGCGGCAGAACAGTTATTTCAGGCGGATCGGGGACTATGAGGTTCCTGCAGCCATCAAGGAGATCGAGGCGCGGCTGAACGCGGACGGTTATTCTATCCGCGTCTATGATCCGGATACGATGGAGGGAATCACGGATATGATCGATCATCTGGAGAATTCCATGTGGCGGAAATCGATCCTGGGTGAACCGCTTCCGGCAGACGGCGGCCGGCCGATCCTTGTGCCGGTGAAGAACGGCAGAGTTCTGGGATTTGCGGGGCCGCTGGATGTGGAGGCCAGCGGAAGAGGCTTCTTCTCGGGGATCGCCGTCGATCCGTCCGCCAGGGGCCGGGGTGTGGCGAAGGTGCTGTTTTCGGCTCTCTGTGCAAATCTGCGGGCGATCGGAGCCAGCTATATGACGCTCTTTACCGGCGAGGACAATCCTGCCAGAAGGATTTACGAGGCGGCAGGGTTCGCGATCGTGAAGAGTTGGGCGGAGATGAAGAAGGAGGTATGAGCAGTGGAACTGATGGAATTATACCGGAAAATTGAGTTATTGCCGGAGGATATAGACTTCCTTAAGGAGAGCGCGAAGCGCCTGCCGTTAAAGGAACTGGACGGCTTTATTGAGGGAATGACCTGCATGGAAACGGCGGAACAGTCGTATCTGGGACTGAAGGATTGGCTGGACGCGTATGAACAGTCGCCAGCCCCCGTTACCACCGCTATATATAACCGTGATTTAGGCTTTGGCGCTGTTACCGAGAGCCTTCGCACCTACGATATGCTGTACTGCTATCTGGAAAGCGCCCGCCGCGCCTATGAAAAATACTGTTCCAAGGGGATATCCGAACACATTTTCATCGATACGATGAAATGTTTTCCGCGTTTCATGGACGAATGCCAGGCGCGCAATGGAAGCCGGTATTTTGAGAGAGACTTCTGGACCTACCGGCAGACGTGCATGAGGCTCTTTCGGATCGGCGCGCTGGAATACGAGATGGTGAAGGAACCGGCGGACGGCTCGCTTAGCATTCATCTGCATATTCCGTCCGACGCGGATCTCTCCGAACCATCCGTGGACGCGTCGCTTCAGGAGGCGGAGGAATTCTTCCGCCGGTACTATCCGGTCTATGATGGCGCGGAATATGTATGCGGCTCCTGGCTGCTGTCGCCGGCCCTGGGGCGGCTCCTGCCGGAGGGAAGCCATATCCTCGCATTCCAGAAGCGGTTCGTCATCGACCGGGTGAATGAAAACGAGAGATCCTATATGCGGTGGCTGTTCCAGTCGCCGGATGACACGCCGGTCAGCGCGCTGCCGGAACGGACCCGTCTCCAGCGGACGGCGAAGGCTTACCTGCTGGACGGCGGGAAGATCGGCGTAGGACGCGGGAGACTGCGGGGATGAGAGAAAAGGACCGAAATCATCAGTACGCCTTATCTGAGAAGGAGGAACTGCGATGAGAACGATCATAGGAGTCGAGCGTATCAATGCGTATGACCGCCTGTTCCGCGGAAAGCGGATCGGGCTGATCACCAATTTTACAGGGATAGCCCCTGACTGGACCAGAGACACGGTAGAGATATTCATGGGAGCAGGTTACGAGGTTGCGAAGATCTTTACGCCGGAACATGGTCTTTATGGGGCCGAAGCCGGGGAGAAGGTGGATGATTCGAAGCATCCCCGGTATCAGATCCCGGTACTGTCTCTCTATGGAGACCGCCGTACGCCGGGGAAGGAAGATCTGGAAGGGCTGGATCTGCTGGTTTATGATATTCAGGACGTAGGTCTGCGCTATTATACGTATATCTACACGATGTGCTATGCGCTCGGGGCCGCGGCGGACGCGGGGATCCCCTACGTGATCCTGGACCGGCCGGATCCGCTGGGCGGACGCGTGTGCGGCGCGCGCATCCGGGCGGACATCCACAGCTTTGTCGGCGATCTGGAGCTGCCCATGCGGTATGGCCTGACCATCGGCGAGATGGCGGGGTATTATCTGAAATATACCGGAAAGAAGGCGGATCTGACGGTGGTGACAATGGAGAATTACAGCCGGGACATGCTTTATCCCGATACCGGCCTCCTCTGGAATACGCCGTCGCCTGCGCTTCCTGCCTTTGACAGCGCAGTCTGCTACAGCGGCGGCTGCCGTTTCGAGTCGCTGAATATCAGCGAGGGGCGCGGATGCGAGAAGCCGTTCCAGGTCTATGGCGCGCCGTTTATCGATATGGACCGGATCTATCGGGACGTGAAGGAACTATTCGCTGCGGACGGACTGGACGACGGATCCGTCTGCTTCCGGCGGCGGTCCTTTGTGCCGTATAGCAGCAAATACCGCGGGGAACTCTGCTTCGGGCTGGAATTTGCGCCGCTGCGGGCGGACTGCGATTTCCTGCCGGCGGCGCTGGCTCTTATCAAGGCGATTGCGCGGCGCTATCCGGACAGGCTGGAGTACCGGCGGATGTCCGGCAGCATCGACGGCCATCACCTGACGGTTCTGTCCGGTAATGAGTGGGCGGAGGAGTATGTGAACGGGAGGCTGGGCATGGCGCAGCTTAGGGAGAGCTGGCAGGCGCAGCGGGAGG
The DNA here is from genome assembly GCA_947588005.1 of uncultured Lachnospiraceae bacterium. Classification (GTDB taxonomy): domain Bacteria; phylum Bacillota; class Clostridia; order Lachnospirales; family Lachnospiraceae; genus UBA3402. Next base: position 4,170 of record CANPYE010000012.1, read on the forward strand.
AGTTTGAGGCGTACGCCGCAGACGTGAGGATTTACCGCTGAGCGCGGTTATATTCCATGCGGGCAGAGCGCAATCGACGCTCTGCCCGTATTTCCATGCAAGCAAGTCGCCAGTGACGTCTCGCTTGCATTTCCGTGTGAACAGAAGGTTATTGACACTGCGTATTTTCAATCATTTTCCGGATTCCTCGCAAACGATTGACAAACCCCATATTCTTCCGTATAATAAAACCATCTTTACTCAGAGAAAGGCGTATTTAAGAAAGGCTAGGTGGTTTTTCCGATGGAAGGGGACAGTTGGATATCCCTAATCCTGATCATTGTTCTGCTCGTTATGGGCGCATATTTCGCATCCAGTGAGATTGCGTTAAGTTCTGTCAATAAAGTTCGTATCCGTCTGCTGGCGGACAAGGGCGACCGGGGGGCGAAGAATGTCCAGTATATTCTGGATCACTTCGACAAGGCCCTGTCCACCATCCTTATCGGCAATAATCTATCACATATCCTTGCATCCTCCATCACTACGGTCTGGGCGACACGGATGTGGGGCACGAACGCTGTGGCCGCCACGACGCTGGTGCTTACGGTTATTGTGTTCTTTTTCGCGGAGCTGCTTCCCAAAAGCGTCGCGAAGAAATATTCCGAGCACTTTTCCCAGACGATCGCGGGATCGCTGATCCTGTTCATGCGCATCTGCACGCCGTTTTCCTTTCTGCTGACGGCGATCGGCAACGTGGCGGCCAATCTGATCGGCGGCGGGGACAGCGCCGTTACCGAGGACGAGTTCTATGATATGGTGGAAAATATCGCGGAGGAAGGCGGCCTGGAGACCGGGAAGGGCGAGCTGGTCCAGTCGGCGCTCAGCTTCGGCGACCATATCGTGGACGATATACTGACGGTCCGGGTGGATGTGGAAGCCATTGACGACAGCGACAGCGTGGAGGAGATCCTGAGCCATATCCGCGCGGTGCGCCATTCCAGGATGCCGGTCTATCATGATTCCATCGACAATGTGGTGGGCGTGCTGTCCTGCCGCAAATTTGTGAAAGCTTATCTGAAGGACGGGGAGAAGGTGGAGCTTCATCAGGTGATGGATCCGCCGTTCTTCGTTCACGGCAGCACGGAAATCGCCGATCTTCTGCCGGCCATGAACCGCCGCAAGGCCAGCATGGCTATCGTCACCGACGATTACGGCGGCGTGGAAGGCGTGGTCACGGTGGAGGATATGCTGGAGGAGCTGGTAGGCGATATCTGGGATGAAGATGACGAAGTCGTCGAGAGCTTCGTGCAGATCGATGACCATACCTGGGATGTGGACGCGTCTATGAGTGTTGACGACTGCTTCGACCGCATGGGATACGAGAATTACGATGAGGACGAGGTGGCCCACCGGAATATGGTGAGCCTGGTCTTCGACGCGTTTGACAATATTCCCCGACAGGGCGACAGCTTCACCTACCGGGATCTGCACATTACGATCCAGAAGATGGAGAAACGGCGCATCCGCGTTCTGCGGATCGTAAGAGAGGAGGCGAAGGCGGAATGACGGCGGTGATTCTTTACAGCCTTTCGATCGTGGTTCTGCTGGCTTTTTCCGCGTTCTTCTCGGGATCGGAGATCGCCTATTCCGGACTGAACCGTACAAGGCTGGAGGCCAGCCACAGTCCGGCGGTGAAGCAGGCGCTGTATATCTGCGACCGGTTTGACCGGGCGCTTTCGGCGATCCTGATCGGCAATAACCTGGTCAATATTTCCGCGTCCAGCGTGATGACGCTTCTCGCGCTTCTGATTGCGGGGGCGGACGCTTCGGCCGCGAAGCAGGACATTTATACTTCCGCCGCGTCGCTCCTTCTGACGGTGCTGGTGCTGATCTTCGGCGAGACCATGCCCAAGATCGTCGCCAGGCGGAACCCGCAGCCGTTTGCCCTTAAGGTGGCGAACCCGCTGCGTTTCCTGATGACGGTGCTGACGCCGGTGACCTGGGTGATCTGCGGCGCGGTGAATTTGATCACGTCGTCGTTAAAGGGTGAGACGCTGGATGAAGATGAGGAAGCCGAGGCGGCGGAGGAAGAGCTGATCGATCTGATCGAGACCTCGGAGGACGAGGGGATCATTGATGAAGACCAGTCGGAGCTTCTGCAGAACGCGCTGGATTTTGCTGAGATATCCGCCCATGAGATCATGACGCCCCGTGTGGATATGGAGGCGCTGGAGATCGACGACGATCCGCGGGAGATCCGGCGGCAGATCGAAGAGAGTACCTTTTCCCGCCTGCCGGTCTACGACGACCGGAGGGAGCGGATTTTGGGCGTTTTGTACCTGAACCATTACTACCGGGCGCTTCTGGATACGCCGGAGCCGGATCTTGGGAACCTTCTGATCGAGCCCTGCTTCGTCTATAAGACTACGAAGCTGCCGGCCATCCTGACGATGATGAAGCAGCGCAAGACCCACATCGCGATCGTCACCGACGAGTACGGAAGCACGATCGGCATGGTGACCATGGAGGACGTGCTGGAGCAGATCGTCGGCGATATCTGGGATGAGACCGACGAGGTGGTGAACGAGGTGGTGGAGCGCGGCGAGCATGAGTACGAGATCGACGGCGATCTGTCCATCGGCGAGTTCTGCGAGCTGGCGGAGTGGGATGAGGATGATTTCGAGACCGATTCCGTCACGGCCGGCGGCTGGACGCTGGAGCAGTTCGGGGGATTCCCGAAGGCCGGCGACAGCTTCGATTATGAGAATATCACGGTGACCGTTCTGGAAATGGACAACCTGCGGGTCGGGAAGCTGCTGGTTGCGGTGCATCCGGTGAAAGAGGAAGAAGAGTAAGGTGGATTTGAATGAGTTCAATCCCTTCGCTTTTTCCGAGATTACGGCTGTACAGCTTTTCCGTGGAGTTGTTCCAATGCTCGTGGACGCCCAGGTTCGTGACCGGATGCCCCTGACTGTCCGTGTAGACAGTGCCGGATGGCGCATTCCCGACGAGTCCGGCCTCATGCAGATAGTTTTCTACGGTGGGATTGCCGCGCAGAGAACCGTTGTTTTCCGTGACCGTCGGTTCGTTCATCAGGAAATCCGCGCCTACGCTGTCAATGGCGACCGGATCCTGGGATACGAACACGCTGGAAGTGTAATCTCCGTCAAAGGGAGACTGCTGCCATCTGGAATTGTTTCCGGTGATGGACGCTCCTTCACCGGGAGCGCAGATGAGGGCGTCCAGCATATAGAGCACCGTTTTCCCGCCAAGATCCGCATTTGCCATCAGGTCAACAAGAGGGCTGTAAATACCCATCTCATTTCGGGTAAGCCACTGATGCAGGTTTGCTCCTTCCGGCGGGCGCATGGTATTTCCATTGATGAAAGAACCAAAATGATTCTTCCCGCACAGCGTGATCCCGTAGCTGTGCCCCTTGAGGTTGGCCAGGTTGATGACATATGCCGCTTCGGTAACGCAAGTGGGCAGATAGTTGACTTTTCCGCCGAAAGAATGGGACCAGACAATGGGGGCGGTCTCATCCGCAACGCCGGTGCTGCGGTCAACGAAATGAATGCCCTTCCGTTCCCCATTCGTACACATTTCTATCATGTAGTCCGGAAAAAGCCGGGACACATCATAGACGGTGATGTCCTCCGGGGCGACGCCGGCTTCCTCTATCAGCGATGTGAGCAGGGCTTTCAGCAGCACTGGGTTGGTATAGCTCATTTTCGTCTCGCCGGAGGTGTCGTCGTCATAGACGGCGGAGCCGTTGATGTTGGCTTTGATGGCAATTTTTTCGCCGGCGGTGTAGCCGCCGCTCCTGCCGCGGGTACAGTTATTCGCGGTGAACAGCGCCGCCCAGCCGTCTTTCGCATTCTCCTTTCCGCCGAGGGAAGCGATGCTTTCATTTACCAAATCTAAAATGGCGCTTTCGTCGAAGTGATCTGTTTCCCACCAATAGCCGTTTCCATCCCAGTCCACGCTCTCCGGGTCGCAGGCCCAGACCACGCGCCCCGGCATGGCGCCGATTCCGGTTCCGTAGGGTTCGTGCTGCGGATAAATCCCGTCGTAAGGCAATGTGGACGCCTCCTTCGTATCTATTAGTTCATGGCCGTAAATATCGGCATTCAGAACGCCAGTGGCATATTCGGCGAGGTTTTCTGTCGTTCCCGTCGCGGCAGCAGTGCTTGTAACGGGCGTTTCCTGCATGTCCGGATAGGATTCAGCAGGTGTATTTTCCGCACAGGAAGCAAGGCAAAGACATCCTACCAGAGCCGCGAAAATACCGGAAACGATTCTTTTCATATATTTTCTCACACTTTCCATCATTTTAACAATACGCCGCAGTTTCTCAAAAACGTGCATTGATCTGGGACAATCAGCGACCGATCCGCATTTTACTTTAGATATTCTGTAAAGAAGCGCTCCAGCCTGTCAAACGGAATCGCGTTCTTCCCACCGCCGTCGTACAGATCGGTGTGAACGGCGTCCGGGATGATCAAAAGCTCCTTGTTGCCCGTGTACTTGCTGTTCTCTATCATAGCTGCATAGGCATCTTTTGAAAAGTAGCAGGAGTGAGCCTTCTCACCGTGCATGATCAAAACGGCGCTTCTGATCTCATTGCTGTATTTGAGAATGGGCTGATTGAGGAAGGATTCACAGCCGATTACATTCCAGCCGCCGTTGGAGTTGAGGCTGCGGGGATGGTAACCACGTTCAGTCTTATAGTAATCATAATAATCCTTTACGAAGAACGGCGCGTCCTCCGGCAGAGGATCAACGACACCGCCGCCGAGAGCGTAATCTCCCGCCTTCAAATCCGCAAGCCGCTGCGCGCACATGGCCGCCTTTTTCTGATACCGGGCTTCTTCGCTGTCCTCGGCGTCAAAGTAGCCGTTGGCATTCACTCTTGTCATATCGTACATCGTGGAGGCTACGGTCGCTTTTACTCTCGTATCCAATGCCGCCGTATTCAGCGCCATGCCGCCCCAGCCGCAGATGCCGATAATACCGATTCGATCGGGATCGACTTTATCGTGCAGCGACAGGAAATCCACCGCCGCCATAAAGTCCTCGGTATTGATGTCGGGGGACGCCATGTAACGGACATTTCCGCCGCTTTCACCGGTGAAGGAGGGATCAAAGGCGATGGTCAGAAATCCGCGCTCCGCCATCGTTTGGGCGTACAGTCCCGCCGCCTGCTCCTTGACCGCGCCGAAGGGGCCGCAGACGGCAATCGCCGGAAGCTTACCTTCCGCATTTTTCGGCACATACAAATCTGCCGCCAGCGTGATACCGTAACGGTTCACAAATGTGACCTTGCTGTGATCGACCTTTTCGCTCTTTGGAAAGGTTTTATCCCATTCCGCCGTCAGTTTCAGTTCTTCTTTTTTCATGCTGCTTTTCCCATCCTTTCATTATTTCACTGAAAATTTTTCGGTCTGCCTTATCAGGTAATCCATGCGATCAACCCGATTCTGGCTTTCATGCATTTGCTCTATCAGGGCACAGCGGCATTGTTTGAGGAACTTTGTCAGTTCGCTCAGGCTGCCCGCGTTCAAAAAGCCTCCGGCTCTTTGGATTTCCTCTTTCGTGCATCCTGCTTCGGCCATCCCCGCGAGCAGATTCTCCGTTTGTTCGCTCATCCTCTCATCCTTTCTGCGTCCGACTTTTTTCTGACATCTACAATATAGCACATTGACATTTTTCCTCGCTAATGGCTATAATGAATATCGTGATATTCATTTTCAGAATATCATGATATGAAACGGAGGACAGGAATATGGAAATTCGTACTTTAAGATACTTTCTTGCCGTTGCAAGAGAAGAAAACATGACCCGCGCCGCCGAATACCTGCACGTTACCCAGCCGACGCTCTCGAAGCAGATCCAGTCTTTGGAGGACGAGCTTGGGAAAAAGCTGTTTATACGGCACAGCTTTAGCATTTCGCTGACCGAGGAAGGAATCCTTCTCAGAAAGAGGGCGGAAGATTTAGTTTCGATGGCGGATAAGATCATCGGCGAATTTGTGTCATTGGACGATTTAACCGGCGGAGATATTTATTTTGGGCTGGCTGAGTCCTATCAGATACGTTACCTTGCCCGGGAGATCAAGCGTTTCAAAGAGATCTATCCCGGCCTGCGCTACCATATCAGCAGCGGGGATACGGAGCAGGTTACGGAAAAGCTGGATAAGGGCGTTCTCGACTTTGCCGTGCTGGCGGAGGAACCGGATACCGCGAAGTATCACTATCTCACGTTCCCGGCAGCGGATGTATGGGGACTTGTCATGCCCGCAGACCACCCTCTGGCGGAAAAAGAGAGCATCCTTGCGGAAGATGTTATCGGGCTGCCCCTGTTCTGCTCGGAACAAGGGTGGAAACGGGATATTCCATGCTGGTGCGGAGAAAAAATGGACAGGCTGCATCTGGAGGGTTCCTTCCGCTTATCCTACAACGCCTCTCTGTTTGTCAAGGAAGGGCTGGGGTTTCTGCTCACGTTTGACAAGCTTATCGATACGAGCCCGGCAAGCGGGCTTGCGTTCCGTCCGCTTGCGCCGAAGCTGGAAACAAAGATGTATCTGATATGGAGAAAGTACCAGGTTTTCACGCCGATCGCGGAACGGCTGCTCGCGGAATTGAAAGAACGGTTTGTCTGAGATAGGCCAGGAAAATAAAACGCCCGTCTCCGTTACGGCTGATACGGATACGTTTCAGCCGCGGGAGGCGGACGGTTTGATCTAGAATCGGTCCATTAACTCCTGGTAATATTTTTGCAGCACGTAAAACGCCGGCTTCTTATATTTCTTGTCCGGAGAGAGCAGTCCCTTACGGTTATAGTAGCCCTGGATTGCGCTGGTGCGCCGCGGACAGCGGAAATCGTACAGGATCCAGGGGGTCGTGCCTTTCACATAATCGATGCCCCGCAGGGTCTCGGCCTGCCGTTCGTAGACGTAGGCCTGGTATTCTTCCGTACCTTTATCCTGAATGGTTCCGTGGTGCCCCGGCATGGCGTCTGCGCCGAATTCCGTGATGATCACCGGCTTCGACGGATCGCTGTTGGCGAAAAGCTGGGGCAGCTGGGCGAAATCCGGGGAATACCACCCGAAATACTCGTTCAGCCCGATAATGTCCAGATATTCCGCCAGACGGTCAGCGATGGCCAGCTTGTGCATGCTGACCAGGCAGGCGGCGGAGACCATGCGGGTCTCGTCGACCGCGTGGGCGCAGTCGGCCAGACGCTTCATGAATGCCAGACGTTCGTCGGAGTCGGCGTTCTCATTTCCAACGGACCAGATGATCACGCTGGCCCGGTTCCAGTCCCGATAGATCAGTTCCTTCAGCTGGTTCTCCGCGTCCTCGTAGGTCTCTTCGCGGGTGAAGCGGATCGCCCAGTAGACCGGGATCTCCTCCCAGAGAAGAAGGCCTTCCCGGTCGGCCAGCTTCGCCATGCGTTCGTCGTGGGGATAATGGGCCAGGCGCATGAAGTTGCAGTTCATTTCTTTCGCCAGGCGGATGGTCGCCAGACGCTCTTCATCAGTAGGCGCCTTGCCGTGAGCGACGCTTTCCTCATGGCAGCTGATGCCGCGCAGATAAATGGGCCTGCCGTTTAAGAGAATGTCGCGTCCCCGGACGCGGATCTCGCGGAAACCGACAGTGTCGCTGACCGCGTCCTCGCCGCAGGTGAGGGAGACGTCGTAGAGCCGGGGATGTTCCGGCGACCATAATTCAGGAGACGCGTCGATGACGAGTTCGCCATAGCCGTCTGCGAGCGGGATCTCTGCGCGGATGTTAAGTTCCGGGATATGTAGTTCGGCGGTGGCGGGAACTGTGGCAGACTCTTGGCTTGCGTCTGATGCGGCAGTGTCCGTATGTTGTGCGGCGGCATCTATAGGGCCTGAGGTGCTTGCGTCTGAGGCCTGAGCGCTCATATCCGGTATTCTGGTTGCTTGTGTGTTTCTGCCATCCGACACCTGAACACGCACCTTGATCTTCGAAAACGTCCCGTCCGGCACCAGCGCGATCTGGAACCGCTTTATGTATGCGGCCGGGACCCGGATCAGTTCGATATCCCGGTAGATCCCGCCGTAGTTGAACCAGTCCGTATTCTCCGTGGGCACCTGTTCCGGACGCCGGGTGCTGTCGGCCTGGATCAGGATCCGGTTCTCCGCCTGCAGCGCTTCGGTCACTTCGAAATACGCCGGCGTCGAGCCGCCCCGGTGCATGCCGATGTATTTTTTGTTCAGAAATACCCGGCAGATATAATTGGCCGCGCCTACTTTTAAGAAAACGCGCTCCTTTGTCCCGGCCGCGCCCGTTTCCCCGGCCGCGTAGCGGAAGGTGCGGGTAAAGACCATGCTGCCTTCGTAGAGCAGGAACATTTCCTTCTCCGTGTTCCAGCAGCAGGGCAGGTTCATGGTGGGCCATTCGTCGAAGGAGTAGTCTACCGGCAGCGTGAAGCCGTTTTTATCCTCGTAGAGCTCCTCGAACCAGTGCTGGCGGATGCAGGTATCGTACTGGTCGACGGCGTAGTGCCAGGCACCGTTTAGGGATTCCTTTCTGCGGCCGCAGTCGAAGAACATGTCGTCCGCCGTGGCCTGCGGCTCCTCATATTCGCCCAGATAATCTTCCAGATTGATGTCGGATACATTTTTCTGCTGATATTTTTTCATATGGGACCTCCTTTTTCATTTCCATGCGAGAAAAGTACCAATGACGCCCTGATTGTATTTCCATGCGAGGAGAGCGCCAGTGACGCTCTCCTCGTATTGTAAATGAATCGTATGGAAAATGCAAGGGCAGAAGCCGACAGAGCAAATCGAAGAAAAGAAGCGTTATGATGAATCCCTGGCCGTTTGCCTGTGTGAGATAAAGAAACTGAGGATCAGGCCACTTTTCACACATCCATTACATTACAGTTGATTTTTCAAACTATATTGTATATAATAATGAGTAGGGAAATCCCTACTTTTCTATCATGCTATATACATGGAGGTGCGAAGATGTCAGTGAATGCCTTTGTTGATAATGCAAAAGTCATGGCAAAAGGACAGGTCACAATCCCGAAAGATGTTCGGGAAGTTCTTGGCGTGACAAGCGGTGACCGCATTTCTTTTATCGTTGAGGGAAAATCCGTCCGTATTGTGAATTCTGCTATTTATGCCATGCAGCTACTGCAGAGCGAAATGACAGGAGAGGCAGAACGCGCGGGACTCACCTCGGATGAGGATGTGATGGCACTTGTCAAAGAATTGCGAAGTGAGGATGATGGCGAATGAGGGTGCTGATCAGGGATGTAAAGGACAGACCCATACTGCGTGCTGCAATCAAAGCGAGGGCTGATGTTTTACTGACCGGAGATAAAGATTTTCTGGAATCCGGTGTGGAAAATCCAGCCATTATGACACCAGCTGAATTTCTCCGTTTAACTTGAAAAATATCCTGCTTCAAAATAGTAAAAGCAGCAAATCTTTTAGAAAGACCTACTGCTTCATGGTATGGGACGCTCTTTTTCAGGTTTGAAAATCGACTCTGTTTTGGCTGCCGGCCGCATTGCGGAAAACGCGGGTATCCTTTTCGTCGGAATCGAAGGTATACTCAAGGGCTGCCGTGTAACCATCTCCGATCTGATCGGGTTCATATTTACGGTACAGGCCGTCAGCGATGGGATAAAACCCTTCTCCGATGCCCCGGTATGCCGTAAGCTGCCATATGGCCGTAGTATTCCCTTTCATTTGGTGCATAAATTTTACGATTCCGATTCCCTCCGCATAATAACATTCGCTTTTTCCGCCAAAATAGGAGTTCAAAGCAAGATCAAAGCGGATATGCCGGCAATTTTCAAACGTCCCGGCCGGTGTGGTCACCGCCTCGTCCTCTAAGACTGCGAATTCCTTTAACGTTTTATGCGGCTTTGCGGCGAACCCGGGCGTCCATCTGTCGTTCCAGCGCCCCATACCGCATTCGTCAATGATCTCGTCGAAAAAGCTGTAGAGCATTTTCTGGCCTTCCGGCCCTAAATTGGAAGTATTTTTTCATTCGAAATGCTCTTTTTGCATCCATTCTGTTTTCCCGTTTGTTTTCGTAAAGACGCCGCTGCTATAGAAATTCCAGCGCCCTATCTGAGTACAATCGGGCGTGATCTCAGGATCGGTGCCGAGAATTCTCAGCATGACGTCTTCTGCAACCTGTATTTGGATCCTTTGACGCCTTGTTTGGGCGAGTTCCCTTGCGCGGCGCAGCGAACCTCTGACGTCAATCAAATGCTGGATACCGTCAGTGTCGCAGCCGTCAGTGCAGTAGTTTTGCCTTATTTCCTCCATTTTACCGTCAAAGGTATCGGAATAGCCCAGGGTTTCACAGCAGATCACGGCAGCTGCCGTTGCCGCGTTGTATTTGTATGCCGTTACCTCGAAAAAAAATATCTTTATCGTACAGAACCGTCCTGTATCATGTCCAGCCAATCGTCAATTGACTGTTCGTTTGCCCGGCTGGTCGCCAGCTTCGCGGATATCTCTTTCTTGTGTTCCAACTTCTCCGTCCGTTACCGGCGGCTGGACTGTACCAGCCTTTCTGCTGAGAGAGTTACAGGTGACAGAAAAGTCGTAGTATTGTATAATAGTTTGAGAAAACAGACGGCAGAAAAGGGTTATAAACAGTGTGGATGAAGTAAAAATCTGCACATAATGTAAAAATAAGTTAATTGCTGTCAGGGGATTATCCAATCTATAATGAAAGTAGAATAATCGAAGGGAGACGGCATGGGAAAAAGAAGACAGTCGCTTCAAAAGAAGCTGGCTTTGGTGTTCGTGGTGATTATCATTTGCATCATGCTGATCGCGCTGATGCTTTATAGCCGGACCGTAAATGTGATCCGGCGTGAGACTTATGAGAAAATGGAGTCGCAGGCCGAATATTATCAGGAGCTTTTGGAGACGGAGATCCAATATAGCCTGGATCTTCAGTTGGGATTCTTCGCTAACCGGAAACTGGTGTTTCTGGGGAGGCCGAATTCCGGACTGGATGCATATGAAGAGCGGGATTCGGTTCTGGATGTGCAGGAACGGATCTGGATCATTGCGCAGTCCAGCCGCCTTCTGCAGGACGGGGTGCTCTATATTCCCCATACGAATTATTATATCTCCTCATCAGATATCCGCCGTATGACGGCGCAGGACCTTAAGGAAATGGAGAATTATCTGGCCAACAGCGGAACTGATCTGCAGTACGATGGGGAAAACTTCTATTCCGTGCGTACCGGAGAGACCGGCAGTACGGTGTCAAAAGATCCCAATTTTGTGTTCGTAATTACATTTTCCAGCAAACAGATCGAGGAGAATCTGTCCCTGTTCAATACAGCGTCCAAGGGCGGCGCTTTCCTTTATGATGAGCAGGAGGATATCCTGTTGGAGAGCAGCGGAGGCTGTCCGGCACGGGATATCTGGATGCAGCTGTCCAGGCAGGAAGATGGGAGTTTCCAATCCGTACAGAGGGCCAGAGTAAACGGCGATGATTATCTGGTTCTCGTGGGAAGCCAGGGGCCTATGGGCGTCTTTGTCCAATATGTGGAGGAGGCTCCGCTGATGGCGGAGGTCAACCGGTTCTGGGGCGATACCTTATTTTTCCTGTTGGTAATGATCGTGCTTTCGGTTTTATTCATTCTCTATACCAGGCGGCTCGTTCACCGGCCGATCCAAAAACTGGTAGAGGCGTTTGGACGGTTGGAGGAGGGCAATCTGAGCGAACATATCTATCATAAAAACAACGACGAATTTGCATATATTTATCAATCCTTTAATGATATGGAAGACCGGTTGTCCAAGCTGATCGATGAGGTGTACGTCCAGAAGAATCTGGTGCAAAAGGCCCAGCTGAAGCAGCTGCAGGCCCAGATCAATCCCCATTTTCTGTATAACAGCTTTTTCCTTCTGAGCCGCCGTATCAAACGGGGTGATGACGGAGGGGCGCAGGAACTGGCCGGACATTTGGGAGATTATTTTAAGTATTTGGCGAGAAATTCTTCTGATTATGTGCCACTGAGCCAGGAGACGGAGCATGCCCGGAGCTATGCGGCGATCCAACAGGCACGGTTTGTCAGCCGCGTGAGTGTGGAGTTCGGTCTGCTGCCCGAGAATTGGAGAAATGTGCTGGTCCCACGGCTGATCATTCAACCGCTTTTGGAGAACGCTTTTGGCCATGGGTTGGAGAATAAGGTCAGCGACGGCATCCTGCGCGTGGCATTCGCGGAGGAGGAGACAGAACTATATATAACTGTAGAGGATAACGGGGAGGAATGCGGCGATGAGGTTATCGCAGATATGCGCAGTTCGTTGGAACCGGAGAGTGGAAGGGAGATTACCGGAACTGTTAATATACATCGCAGGCTTCAGATGTATTTTCAGGGCAAAGGAGGACTTGCGATCAGCCGTAGCCAATTGGGAGGACTTGCGGTGACGATCCATATCCCGGGAGAGACTGAGAGAACGCAGGAGGTTTTCGCATGAACGAAACTGTAACTGGAGGAGGAGAGCGATATGAATCAGAATCTGCTGATCGTGGATGACGAGCAGGAAATCCTGACTTGGCTTAAGGAACTATTCAGCGACGAGTTTGATCAGGAGCTTGGGGTTTATACGGCCGGATCCGCACTTGAAGCGGTAAAGCTGCTTGCAAAGGTTCGTTTTGACGTAGTGCTTACGGATATCCGTATGCCGGGAATGAATGGGATCACATTATTCCGCCATATCAAGGAGAACTGGCCCCGCTGCAAGACAGTGTTTCTGACCGGTTACGGCAACTTCGAGGATATTTATCAGATCATCAATCATGAGGATGTCCGCTATGTTCTGAAAAGCGAGGACGACGATGTAATAGTCGGCGCGGTGCGGCAGATGTTGGAGCAAAGCCGCCGGGAATTGGAGGCAGAGAAGAGCCGGAAGGAGCAGGAAAGCTGGTTTGCCGAGGCGAAATACTGGCTCCGGCGGGAGTTGATGAACCAGCTGTGCTCCGGGGAGATTCCGGATCATCTCGACGAGCGGCTGACGGCGTTGGAGATTCCGCTCCGGGAGGAGAAGCCGGTTCTGCCGTTTCTACTGCGTATTGAAAGGGAATGGAAGGATGTCCGGTTCCAGGAGCGGATGCTTAAGGAAGAAGCGCTGAATCATATGCTGCGGGAGAATATCCCTTCGAAGCTCTGCTTTTACTGCCATATCGTGGATAACGATCAGGAACTGCTGCTTTTACAGCCGGCTAACGGGGAGCAGGACTGGCAGCTGATCTCCGTGATTGTTCAGGGGGCCGTCGAGTATGTGCAGGAGCAGTTCCGGAATCTTTATCATGACACCGTATCCGGTGTGCTTGCGGCGGAGCCGGTGAACGTGCGCGAGCTGGCGCCGTGCCTGCGGAAGCTTAAGACGGTTATGGTGGGTTATGTAGGAGGAGCACGGGAAGTGATTCTGCGCGCGGAGACGGTTTCTGATGGGGCTTCGCAGGCAGGAATTTTGGGAGATTCTGCCGGATGGGCGGCGTCTCTCAGGAATCTGATGGAACTGGGCAAGAAAAAAGAATACTTTGAGCTGTTGGGGCGGTATCTGCAGCGGATGACCGCAGGGGCCAGCCGCCACGACGCGGCGCTTTTGGAAATCTATTACAGCGTATCCATTTTTCTGCTGCAGTTCATTAATGAGAACCATCTGAATGAGGCGATGGCATTCCGTCTGGGGCTTTATAAGCTGACGATGGCGGAAGAACATAAGGACTGGCTGGAAGCGGCGGCCTACCTGACTGAGGTGTCTGAGGCTGTGTTCTCTCTTCTGGCGGATAATGAGAGTTCTCTGGCGGATCACGCGCTCAAACGGGTAGTGTCCTACATAGAGGATCATCTGGATGAGGACCTGTCGCTGACGACGCTTGCTGATATTGGCGGATTTAACGCAAGCTACCTGTCCCGGCTCTTTAAGCAGGTGCAGAAGGAGACAGTCAGCGATTTTATTCTGCACAAAAGGATTAATCTGGCAAAACAGCTGCTGGCGGATCCGAGTGTGAAGATACAGGATGTGGCGGCCCGATCCGGTTATCTTTCTCCGCATTCCTTCACGCGGGCATTTCGCAATGAGGTCGGGATTTCGCCGACCGAGTACAGGGAGCTGAGGTTGGGAACATATTCGAAGAATATGTCATAAGGGCAGGAGTGGGAACAGCGATCCCCGAGGGGAAATCGTTTTGAGACTGGCAGAGAGATGCAGAAAAAAGTAATATTGCGCATCAAATGTAAAATCTTGCCTCTTTATAACAGAAGATTCCGACTGTTATACTATTCGCATAAGCAACGGACCGTGCGATCCCCACCGATACCGGGAAACGGAGGGGAAGGAAACCAGAAAACCGTGATTAAGCGAATCAGGAGGAAAAGATATTATGAAGAAGCAGTATTTAGCAGTGACATTAGCCGCGGCGATGACCTTATCACTGGCGGCATGCGGCGGCTCCGGAAGTTCTGAGAGTACAACGGCGGCCGGTTTATCGGCGGCGGCAACGACGGCAGCAGCCGATTCGACAGGGATAACGGCAGGAGGTGATGAGACCACCGCAGCGGCAGCAGAGTCGGAGGAGATCAATTACTACGGCTTCGATGAACCAACCACCGTGAAGATCGGAATCAGCTACGCGGCTGCACCGGATTTTACTTTTTACGGCGGGGAGACTGTGGATGACAATGCGTGGCTGGATCTGTATAAGGCCAACAACATTATAACGGACGTGCTTTATGAGGTGGATCCGTCCCAGGAGGCGACGAAGCTTTCCACAGCGATCATGTCCGGGGATTATCCGGATGTGTTCTCCAGCAACGCGTCTGAGTACCGGAATTATGTGGAATCTGAGGTGGTGGCCGACATTACAGAGGCGTATGAGAAGTATGCTACGGATGAACTGAAAGCCTACATGGAGTTTGACGGAGGGATGGCGTTAAACAGCCTGATGGTGGATGGAAAGCTGTATGGGCTGCCCAGAATCAACAACGACCCCTACGCGTCGGCGCATGTAATGTGGATCCGGAAGGACTGGCTCGATAATCTGGGGTTGGAGATTCCGACGACGATGGAAGAACTCAAGGAGGTCGCGAGGGCGTTTACGCAGGACGATCCGGATGGAAACGGTCAGAACGATACCTACGGGCTGGCGCTTGACGGCATTAATATTATCAATGATTCTGTCGGCAATACGGATCCGATCTTCAACGCCTACGGCGCGTATCTGGGAAAGAATGGCCTGACCTATGTGGAAGGCAGCGACGGCAGCATCGTATGGGGCGGCGCCAATGCGGAAGGCATGAAATCAGCGCTGCAGCTTCTGCGGGATATGTACGAGGAAGGAAGCATTGCGAGAGATTTCATCACCATGGATTATAACACGGTTATGGAAGAGGAAACAGGAGCAGGCCGCTGCGGTATCTGGTTCGGACCGAACTGGGGAGCCATGAACCCTGCGGTCGGGGCGACGCAGAACGACCCGAACTGTGAGATTATCGCGGCGCATGTTCCGTCCGGAACCGGAGAGCGCACCAAGGCATATGCTTCCTCCAGCGCAGGAACCGTATATTATGTAAGCAGTAAGTGCGAGCACCCGGAGATGCTGATCAAACTGTTTAACCTGAGCGTAAAATATCAGAACGCGGACAACTGTACGGCAGATGAATACAATATGTACTACGGCGACAGCGCCAATTACTCCGGTTGGAAGACTTCGATCATCGCAGGCGGCGGCCCGGACGGCAACGCGACAAACGCTGCGCTGGTAGCCGCTGTGGAAAGCGGGGACGATTCACAGCTGAATGCGAAGCAGATGGAGAATTATACAGCAATCAAGACCTATATGGATGCTGTAGCGGACGGCTCCTTTGATCCTGCCGATGCTTCTCATCAGAGAGGTCTGGCTCTGTATACGGTACACATCGGCGACCACAGTGCATGGTCGGTAACGCGCGATATGATGGCCAATAACGATTATGTGCTGGCGGCATACAACGGCGTTCCGTCTGAGGAAGTCTCCAATAACTCCGGTACCCTTCAGAAGCTTCTGGTCGAGACGATTGTAAAGATCATCACCGGTGCTCAGGATGTGGACAGTTATGATACATTCCTTGACACCTGGTACGCAATGGGCGGCGAGGACGCGATTGCCGAAGCGAACGAACTGAGATAGTAACAAAATGGCTGAAAGGCGGGAGGCAGGAGATCGGCTTTTGCCTCCCGCAGTGTCTGTGTGCGTCAGTATGTGAAAAGAACGCCGGCGGCGTATCCCATACTGAATCCGAAAGGAGATATGAGAAGTGAGAGAGAAGAGCGTTAAAGCGAAGAAAACCCAGCGCAGCAGCACGTTATTGTTTCACGCCATGCTGTTTATCCCGGTGGTGCTGCTGTTCATTTATAATTTCCTTCCGATTCCGGCCGGAATCCTGATGGCGTTTCAGAATTTCCAGCCGGGCAAAGGGTTCTTCGGATCGAAGTTTGTAGGCTTTCATAATTTTAAGAGACTGTTTGTCCTGCCGGATACCTGGCCGGCGCTGCGCAATACACTGATCATAGCGATTGAGAAGATTGTCTGCAACATTGTAATTCCGGTTTCCTTCGCCCTGCTTTTAAATGAGGTGAAGAACAGCCTGGTGAAGCGTACAGTTCAGACGGTTACCTATCTCCCGTACTTTTTATCGTGGGTGATCCTGAGCGGTATCCTGATCAAATTTCTGGCGCCGGGAAGTTCGGCTACCAGTCCGGGGCTTTTCAATACCATGCTGATGAGGATGCATATCATTGATGAACCGATTTATTTCCTGGGTTCTAACAGTACTTTTCGTCAGACTATGGTGATCAGCGATGTGTGGAAGAATTTCGGATACAACACCATTGTCTATCTGGCGGCCCTGACCGGCGTGGATCCGACGCTCTATGAGGCGGCGGCCGTAGACGGTGCGGGCAGATGGAAACAGACTCTGCATATCACGATTCCGGGTATCGCGCCGTTCATCGTACTGATGACGGTTCTGGCGATCGGCAATGTATTAAGCGCAGGTTTCGACCAGATCTTTAACCTTTATAATCCGGCGGTTTATGAGACCGGTGATGTCATCGACACGCTGGTCTACCGTCTTGGCCTTGAGAACAAGCAGTATTCGCTGTCGGCGACGGTAGGTCTGCTGAAATCCATCGTTTCCTGCATTCTGGTGCTTACAAGCTATAAGCTGGCCGACAAACTGGCCGGATACCGAGTATGGTAAGGAGGCAGTGTCATGAAGATAAAAAAATCGAAATCCAGGATCGCGTTTGAGATTGCAAATTATTGTATAATTGCGTTGCTGACGATCAGCTGCATCGTGCCGATCCTCAATATCCTTGCCTATTCGTTCAGTTCGTCCCAGGCGATTATTGAGAACCGGGTGAGTCTGTGGCCGGTGGAATTCACGCTGCAGGCATATAAATTCGTTTTGGATAACGCCAGATTCTGGGCTTCCCTGTTTGTAACATTTAAGCGGGTCATTATCGGTGTGCTGTTTAATGTGGTTATGATCACTCTGGTGGCCTATCCGTTATCCAAATCCGAGGTCCGTTTTCCGGCCAGAAAATATTATGTAGCTTTCATGCTCTGCGTGATGCTGTTTCACGGCGGCATGATGCCCACCTATTTCATCGTGTCCAAAACGGGACTGATCGACACCCTTTGGGCCCTGATCCTGCCGGGGGCGGTACCGATCTTTAATTGTATCGTACTGATGAATTTCTTTCGGGGTGTTCCGGAAGAGCTGGAGGAATCGGCGCTTTTGGACGGTGCAAACCAGTTTCACATCCTGACAAAGATCTATCTGCCGATCTCCAAACCGTCCATTGCCACAGTGACGCTGTTTTCTCTGATCAATCACTGGAACTCCTGGTTTGACGGTTTGATCTACTCGAATCATACGCAGAATTATCCGCTGCAGTCGTATCTGCAGACGATCGTCGTATCGGCGGCCAAGTCCTTCGAGGACATGGATGTGGAGACGATGCTGAACCTGATGAATGTAAACGAAACCAATATGCAGTCGGCGCAGATTTTTATCTCAATCATTCCGCTGATGCTGATCTATCCCTTCCTGCAGAAATACTTCACATCAGGACTGACCCTGGGAAGCGTAAAGGGATAATGCAGGATAACCGGACAACGGGCGGACGGTGTCATTCTGCCCGGAAAGGAATAGGAATGTACAGAGACAGAAACGGGAGGGATGGTATTGCCATCCTTCCGCAGGTTGAGGGAAAAAGCGGACAGTCTGCTTCCCGCGTTGTGATGAACCGGAAAATGTATCCGCTTTATGTGGGCGGAAGCGCGGCGGAAGGCTTCCGTGACAGTGCGGAGAAGGGGAGCAGCTTTTTGCTGTCGGTGAAGGTATATTCGGAAACGTACAGCGCGAGTGATCTGATGTGGAAGATCGACGACAACAGTATAGTGGATTTTGACGATAGGGACTGTGGAGGATATGTTTCCCTGAATCCGGAGGAATGTGCTCCGGAAACCGAGTCGCGAGAAACATGCGCTGCAACAGCTGTATCCCGCCGTGTCCGGGCTCTGCGCACCGGCATCACGGCTGTCCGGGCATCGCTGCCGGACGGCAGCTTTGCGGAATGTATTTTTACAGTCATTGATTTCTTTACACGTCTTACGGCGGCGGATGTGGAACTGAATACCGGCGAACTGTATCTGAAAGCCGGGGAGGCGGCAAGACTGTTCCCGATTCTCTATCCGAAAGACATCTTCGGGAATGGACGGCTGGAAACAGCGGTGGTCTGGCACAGCTGCGACGTAAATGTGGCGAAGGTGGAGCGGGGGATCGTTACGGCAGTGGCGGACGGAGAGACAGATATCGTGGTCTGCACGGCCGATGTGGAGCGTCAGGCAATATGTCATGTCGTGGTAGGGCCGAAGGCTGGCAGCGACAAAGCAGCGGACGGCGGGATTCCCGATACGGACAGCTATGGTTTCCCGGCGCCGCAGATGATTGGCGTAGGAGAACGGCTGGAGCTTCGTCTCCCGGCGGGCGCCGGGAAAAGGATCTGCTGGGTCAGTGAAAACCGGTATGTGGCGGATGTGGATAAGGACGGAATTGTTACGGGTCTGTCCGCGTCGCTGGCACAGCGGGTGGATGCATCGGGTCTGGAAGTTATGGAGATCCCGGAACCGGTCTGGATCTATGCCACCGATATGCTGGGCGGACGCACCGTGAAATATTCACTGTATGTGCGCCCAGCAGGTGTGCCGGTTATGGGGATGTCTGTTTCGCCGGAGAATACGGTGCTTTCTGCCGGCAGCAGCCGGATCCTGACTGCGGCAGTCAGTCCTTCCGCGCCGCGGGAGGAGACAGTGTTGTGGGAAAGCAGTGATGAAACGGTTCTGAAGATATATCCGGTGAAGGATTCGGTCAGCGGTACAGCGCAGGCCAGAATAATTGCCGTACGGTGCGGGGCGGCGGTGGTTACCGCCAGGTTCGGCGGTATCGCAGAGGCAGTCTGCCATGTGCGTGTGATGCGGGAAGGAAAGAAACTGGAAGCGTTTTCTCTGGACGACAGGGAGATATCCGTAGATCAGGTATACCGATTTGCCCCGGCGTTGTCCGAGGAGGCACAGAATCGGAAGCTTTACTGGGTCACATCGGACTATGAAACGGCGACAATGGACAGGGAAGGAAATGTGCAGGGTTACCGCCCCGGTGTCTGCCAGATCTATGCCATTGCTGACGATTCATTGACGGAAGAACAGAAGGCATGGCTGAAGACGCTGGGTACAAACACGAAGAATCCAGAGAAGGATGAGAAGTTCAGGGAAATCCTGTCAGATGCTGTTTACGGTGTCTGTGAACTCCGGGTAAAGGAGGAAAGCGTCTGCCTGCGCAATCTTCATGTAGTGGAAGAATCCGTTACGGATCATTCGGTTCTGCTGCTCTGGAACCGGGCGTCGCTCCTTGACGCTAAGGAATTGCGAGAATATGATATTTATCAGAACGGAAACCGGATCGGGACAACCGCGAAGCTGGGATACCGGGCAGAGAGTCTGAATCCGGAGCAGGAGTATCATTTTGCGGTAGAGGCGATTGGGAATAAAGGGGAAATTCTGGCATATGCGGAAACTGCCGTGACAACGAAACCATTGTCAGCGATCCGAAGCGTATTGGAATACGGCGCTGTGGGCGACGGAAGACGGCTGGAGACGATTTTTATACAGAAAGCCATCGACGACTGTCCGAAGGGAGGAACCGTTCTTCTGCCGGCGGGGCATATCTTCATCAGCGGCGCGCTGTTTTTAAAAAGCGATATGACGTTCCGGGTGGACGGTATCCTGATGGGGAGTATCGATCCGAAGGATTATCCCCGGGTCATTTCGCGTTGGGAGGGCTGGCGGAAGCTGAACTGTCCTGCCGCGGTATGGGATAATACCTCTGCAAAGGTTCCGGACAGTCACTGTCCCCATGCCTCTCTTCTGAATGCGGGATGCTACGATGAGGGCTTGCCGGGAACCACCGGGCCGTATCATGTGGAGAACCTGGTGATTTGCGGAAACGGCCAGATCAACGCCAATGGATTTACCCTGGCCTATAATGAAGGACCCAATATCAATATCGGCAAGTTCGTCGGCATCGACACCTATCCGGTGCAGGATGCCAGCCTTCGAGGGTCTGTGCTGAGGATCCACAATGGAAGGAATATTTACGTGAAAGAGGTTCAGATCGCCTACGCCCCGTTCTGGACGGTTCATACGATCTATTGCGACCGGATCACGTTCGACGGGCTTGAAGTGGTGTCTATGGGTGACGGCGATGGCGGCAAGGGCAGCGATCTGTTCTATTGCGGTCATGTCTTCAACGGCGACGGCATTGATCCGGAACACTGTACGAACGTGAACATCTTTGATGTATGGTTCACGACCGGCGACGACCCAGTAGCTATCAAGTCCGGCCGCAATCGGGAAGGGAATGAGCTGGATAAGCCCAATGCCTATATCCGGGTAACGGACTGCGTATCCAGATGGTCTTTGGGCGGCTTCGGTATCGGAAGCGAGAGCGCCAGTGGTTCCCACGATCTGATATTTCAGAATCTGGATATCCGGGACATCGTGCTGAACGGAATCTGGATCAAGACCTGCAGGCCGCGCGGCGGCG
Organism: uncultured Lachnospiraceae bacterium; assembly: GCA_947588005.1. Classification (GTDB taxonomy): domain Bacteria; phylum Bacillota; class Clostridia; order Lachnospirales; family Lachnospiraceae; genus UBA3402. The sequence continues at coordinate 25,332 of CANPYE010000012.1, forward strand.
TTACCGAATTTATTCAGGTACGCGATGTGACGGCACGAAACTGCGATTGCCCGGTATGGATCTTTAATAATTATTCCAGTACCAGCGTCCATGCGAATCCTGCGGCCGATCCGCCGGTAGTTCGCCGTATGGTATTTGAGAATGTGCGCGGGAGCGCTGATAATAAGCGGGGCTTTGTAGTCGATGGCGTGGAGGACTGTCCGGTGTCGGATGTTCATTTCCGCGGCGCGGACAATGGCGGGAGGCCCAATGTGATACGGTATGGCGAGAATGTGACCGGACTCGATACAGAGAACGAGAAAGTGAGGGAGACGAATTGAAAGCAGAATGCAGGCCGAAATCTGAAACCGGGCAGGAAAATAGCCAAGCCGGTTCGTTCGTGCATGGGGCAATTGAAGATTTCACACAGTGGCTGGACACGGACGGACATGTGATCAACGCAAGCGATGGCGGGATCATTTACGTGGAAGGCAGATATCACTGGTATGGTCAGGCGCTGCGTCCTCTTCCTTCCGGCGCGCAGGGACGCGGGGGCCAAAGTACAACTGCGGGTGTGGTTATGTATGAATCTGAGGATCTGTATCACTGGAGGTACGAGGGCGTGATCCTGGCATGTTCGGAGACTTCGGACGGGCCGCTTCGCGCGCCGATGCGGTTTGAACGGCCGAAAATCCTTTACAATGAGAAAACCGGGCAGTATGTGCTCTGGTGTCATTATGTAGGATATCCGGGCGATCATGGCTTCATTCCGGGTACAGGAGAAGCCGGCGTGGCAGTCTGCGACCGGGTCAACGGAAGCTATACATGGCTGGGAAGTCTGCGGCCGGTAGATGGATCCGGCATGGTTCGGGACTGCACAGTCTTTCAGGATCGTGACGGCAGCGCGTATTTTATTTTCGACCGTCAGAGCCTTAGTGAGCCGGAGAACCGCTGCCTTTATATCGTGAAGCTGTCGGACGACTATCAGACGATGACCGGCGAATACCGCAGAATCGAACCGGCATATCGGCGGGAAGCCGCGGCGATCGTGTATCACGACGGATATTATTATATGATCACATCAGGACTGACTTCGTGGAGATTCAATCAGGCGAACTATTACCGGACGAAGGAGCTTATGGGGGAATGGGAGGATATGGGTGATCCCTGCGTAGGAGACGATACGAAGACTACGTTTCACTCCCAGAGCACATTCATTTTCAAGGTAGAAGGCAGCGCAGACCATTACATCCATATGGCGGAGCGGCACAATACGGAGAATTTCCTGAATTGTTCCTATATCTGGCTTCCGGTGGAATTCGGCGCGGATCATACGCTGCGTCTCAGATACCGGAAGGAATGGAAACTGGAGGACGGTTGGAGCAGGACATAGAGAGAGGAAAATGCGGAAGATGGATAAGATTTCGGAACTAAATCGGATATTTGAAAATCCTTCGGCGGTGCACAGGGGCATCCCTTTCTGGTCCTGGAACTGCAAAGTGACTGAAGAAATGATCGACTGGCAGTTGGACTGCTTTCGGGGCATGGGCTTCGGCGGCGTGGTCATTCATCCGCGGGTCGGACTGGATGTCGTGTACATGGGGGATGAATATCTGCGATTGACGAAATACGCGGTGGAGAAATGCAGGGAGAAGGGATTGCTATGCTGGCTGTACGATGACGACCGGTTCCCTTCCGGCGCGGCCGGCGGGATCGTGACAAAGGACTGGCGGATGCGGGGGAGATATCTGCTGCTGACGGAGAGGCATGGCGAGGGGCTGAAATCGCCGCTGGAAGAAGACAGAACGGGAATTATGCAGCACGGCCGGCAAATGGAAAAAGGGAAAGATGAACCGAAATTGTCGGAAACCGACGGAGTTTGTGCGTATCTGCTGCCCGAATATTGCCGGAATGCAGAAGAATTTGAAGAGGCGGCTTCCGGAACCCCTATCGGCTATTTTGCCGCCGCCTACGCAATCGATCTGCAGGACGGGTTTCTGGCGGGCTACCGCCGTTTAACGACAGACGAGGAAATCCATGCAGCGCTTCAGCGGGGAGAACGGGTCCGGTTCGCTTATGTGCGGCTTCTGGAGGAGGAGCGGTGGTTCGAGGGCGAGGCGTATCTTGACACCATGAATCCGGCTGCGGTTCGGGCTTTTCTTGAAAGTACCCATGAGAAATACTATGAGCTGCTGGAGGATGAATTCGGCGGCAGTGTGCCGGCCATTTTCACCGATGAGCCGCGGATGGCGCCGCGGAAGAAGCGGCCGTTTAAGCTGAGCGCCGCTCTTTCCGATGAGGATATCGTCGTGCCCTACACGGAATACTTTCGGGCGCGGATGATGGAAAAGTACGGATCTGATCCGTTGGGTCAGCTGCCGGAGTATGTCTGGGAACTGCCGGACGGCGAAAAAAGCGCGTTCCGATATCGGTATCAGGACATGCTGGCGGAGTGCTTTGCCGGTGCGTTCATGGATCAGATCAGCGACTGGTGCGCGGAGCATGGAATCATGATGACCGGGCATGTACTCTGCGAGGACAGCCTGCAGGCGCAGACGTGGGCTTTGGGCGACTGTATGCGCTGCTATCGGGAGATGGATATGCCGGGCGTGGATGTGTTGGTGGATTACAGGCAGTTCGTGACGGTCAAGCAGGCGGTCAGCGTGGCGAAGCAGAGAGGATTAGATGGGGGCAGCAGGAAAGGGCGGAATGCGCTGGCAGGTAGTGAAAAGCAGAATGTACTGGCCGGTGAAAAACGGCGGAGTGGCTGCGAAGGCGTGGTCAGCGAACTGTACGGTGTGACCGGGTGGGATTGTGATTTTAAGACGTATAAGCTGCAGGGAGACTGGCAGGCGGCGTTGGGCGTAACCGTGCGGGTGCCGCATCTGGCCTGGATGTCCATGGAGGGCGAGGCAAAGCGCGACTGGCCTGCATCCATTTTCTATCAGTCGCCGTGGTATACGCAGTTTCCGATGATTGAGGACTATTTTGCGCGGCTTCATACGGTTCTTACCCGGGGAAAGGCAGTGACCCGGGTGGCGGTGATCCATCCGGTAGAATCCGCATGGCTTCTGATGGGGCCAAATGACCAGACAGAGGACGCGCTTTCGAAGATGAGCCGTAGCTTCGATGAACTGGTGCGGTGGCTGCTGCTGGGATGTGTGGATTTTGATTTTGTGTCGGAGTCGCTGTTGGAAGAATACGCGTCGGAATCGCATTCCAAATGTAGAAAATGTGTGAAACATGCGGAACAGAACCGGATGAAGAAGGAAACGCATTGTGCCGTGTTCTCGGTGGGCCAGATGGCATATGAGGTTATTTTGGTACCCGGATTTCTGACAATCCGGGGGACGACGCTTGACCGGCTGGAACAGTTCGCGGCGAAGGGAGGTACCGTGCTGTTTGTTGGGACGGCGCCGGCGTATGTGGACGGCGTTCGGTCAGATCGGGCGGTGCATTTTGCGGAGAAATGTGCGGAAACAATGTATGCAGAAGAAGCCGCAGCCGAAATCACGCAGGTTCGGGGAATTCTTCCATGGGAAAAGAAAGTGATTCTGAACGCGTTGGAACCGTGGCGTGATGTGGAGATTCGCGGCGCAGACGGTACCCGCTCAGATAATCTGTTCTATCAGCTGCGGCAAGACGAGGGCTTTGGCTGGCTGTTCCTTTGTCATGTATATCCGCGTCCGGATGCGACGGATCAGGCAGAACCGTATCGGATCCGACTGCGAGGAGAATATCATCCGGTTATATACGATGCAATGACTGGGGAATGCGCCGCGCAGGTATCGGATTCCGTGACAGTCTGTAAGAATGGGGACAATGTGTTCACGGAGTTTCCATGGACTTGTTATGCGCAGGACAGTTTGCTTCTGCGGTTGGATCCGGTGGCAGACCGTGAGGATCTGGGCCCGGAAAACAATGAAAGCTACGGTATGGGAACAGGCATAAGCTGTGCCCCGGCAGTACGTAATATCAGCCGACGGCCAGACTTTGAGACTGTACTTGCCCTTCGCAAACCTGATACATGTGTGCGATCGGAGCCCAATATGCTTCTCTTGGACTATGCCAGATATCAGCTGGACGGCGGCCCCATTTCCGAAAAAATGGAGATCCTCCGTCTGGATAACCGGATCCGCAGTCAACTGGGACTGGATCCGCGCAGAGAGGATATGGAACAGCCATGGTTCATGAAGGAGACAGAACGCCATGCGGTAACGCTATACTATGATTTCCGATCTGAATCAGATACATCAACGGCCCTCGGCATCGAACGCGCGGAAAACTGCCGGATCTGGCTGAATGAAGAAGAGGTGACGATTGCAGATTCCATGAAAGGATACAGCCGGCTGTGTGGAAAGCAGGTACTTCGCAGCTTTGCGGGAGATACAGACAGTCAGGGACCCGCAGACTGGTACGTGGATCAGAGCATACGCGTGATTCCTCTTCCTGATATTCGTCCCGGGGAGAATTGGCTGAAGCTGGAGGTGCGCTTCAATCAGAAATCGAACCTGGAGAATCTTTACCTCTTGGGTGATTTCGACGTGAAACTGTGTGGTGGTCAGCCAATTGTATGTCCAAGGAAAAGCGAACAGACGCTCGGCGATATCACCGACCAGGGGATGCCGTTTTACACCGGCAATCTGGACTATCAGTTTCGGTTCCGGACAGAAGAAGCGGGAGAGTATGCGGTCCAGATCCGCCGTTTTGCGGCCCCGCTTCTGGGCATACAGATCGATGGCAGGGATGCCGGACAGCTCGCGTTTGCCCCACACCGGCTGGAACTGGGATATCTGAACGCCGGGGAACATGAGCTGATGGTACGGCTTTACGGGAACCGGTTCAACGGCTTCGGTCATCTTCACAACGCTGACCGGAATTTCGAATGGATCGGGCCCGCTGCCTACCGCACGGAAGGGGATCGGTGGACGGACAGCTATCTGCTTCGGCTGGCAGGGCTATTCTCAGAGGCGGAGATTCAGCGAGTTGGGAGTCGGTAGAAGCGATCGTTAAAAATATGCTGTAGTAAAATGAATACCTGGGCCGGCTCTATTATTACGCGCAGGATTATCTTGCCGAGGTCTCTAAAAAACGCGCAAAAGAAAACAAGGTAATCCGCGGATGTTCTGTAGAATCAGAGATCGGCAGGATACCCATGACTGTCTATGGTGCACTCGCATTAGCCCTGTTTTGACCCTGAAACAATTGGATGGGGTTTAAAATAAAGCGGGATTTATCCGGGATTGAAAAGTCCCGGATTTGTGATAGAATAATCTGGAATTTGGAGCAGAGGAAATACGGGAGGTCAGAATTGATGAAGAAAGAATATTTTCAGGGCAGCAGGGAGCGGATCGCGCCCGGGATACCGGGGGCCGGGAAATGAACCGCCTGCTGATGCTGATCCTGTCGGCCGGCGCGGTTCTGGGCGGGATCGACCGGATCCGGAACAATAAATACGGCTACGGGGCCAGGTTTGAGGAAGGCTTCCTTCTGCTGGGGCCAAGCGCCCTGTCGATGGCGGGAATGATCTGCCTGACGCCGGTTCTGGCGGATATCCTGGGTCGGGCGGTTATCCCTCTGTACCGGATGATCGGCGTGGACCCGGCTATGTTCGGCAGTGTGCTGGCCATCGATATGGGCGGTTATCAGATGGCGAAGGAGCTGGCCGCAGACCCGCGGATCGGCAGCTACGCCGGGATCGTCGCGTCGTCCATATTCGGCTGCACGGTGGTATTTACCATTCCGGTGGGGATGGGCGTGGTCAGGGGAGAGGAGTGGAAGAGCTTTGCCCGGGGAATCATGTACGGGCTGGCAGCCATGCCGGTCGGACTGGCTGTCGGGGGGCTTCTGGCGGGACTGTCTCCGCTTGCCTGTCTCCGGCAGAATCTGCCGGTGTTTCTGCCGGCGCTTTTGCTGCTGGTTGGTCTGCACAAGATCCCGGAGCAGATGATCAAGGGGTTCTGCGCGTTCGCCGGGGGTCTACGGGTGCTGATCACGGCGGGACTTATCCTGGCGGCGGTAGAATACATGTGCGGATGGAATCCGGTGAAAGGAATGGCGCCCATTACGGATGCGATGGCAGTGGTGGCTTCTATCGGCGTCGTGCTGCTGGGGAGTCTGCCTGCCGCCGAATTCCTGCAGCGGATTTTGAAAAAGCCGTTTGCCCGGCTGGGCAGACGGCTGGGAATGAAGCCCGAAAGCATGACGGGGCTTCTTTTGAGTCTGGTGAGCCTGTTCCCCATGCTTTCCCTCTACCATGAGATGGATGAGAGGGGCAGGGTCATGAACGCGGCATTCACGGTGAGCGCGGTGAGTCTGCTGGCCGCTCATATCGGCTTTGCCATGAGCACGGAGCCGCAGATGGCTGGCCCGATGATCGCCGCAAAGCTCTGCGGCGGCGCGGCCGCTGCGGCGTTGGCGTTTGGGATGTGCAGGAACAGAACCACACCCCATGCCCCGGCATAGCGTCTGCATTCTCTTGAAAATTGTTATCATATATGATAACATAGGAGAAGAAACGGAGAGATGGGAGGGATCGTTTTGCAAAGGCAGGATATAATCGCGCAGCTTGTAGAGGCGCGGCTGGAAAAGGGAATCTCGCAGGCGGAGCTTGCACGGATGATCGGAACTCAGCGGTCAAGCATTTGCCGCCTGGAGAGCGGCGCGCAGAATCCAACGCTGGATATGGTTTTGAAGATCGCATCCGCCCTGGGCAAGACGGTCTCTCTTTCCCTGGAGGAGCAGGAAGAAATGAAGAAAAACTCTTACAGCCTCCGCATTTATGATACAGAGCTTATGAAGTTTATCATGGAAAAGCGCGGCCTGGAAGGGCTGGTAGCCAAGATCGTTTCTGTAAACGAGGAATATCGGCACCTGCTTCCGCTGGATATGGAATGTACCGGCGAGGGCGTCATCCGATGGCTGGAGCGCCGTGTGATCCCCAAGAACCGCACATTTGTGGATGAGATTTTGAAAACGCTGGGGTTGAGCCATAATGATACCAAGGGAATCATTGATGTATGCAAGGGCCTATCCCTTAATGACAGCTACTGGATCGTGCCGGAAGGGTTTGACGGGAAGTTTGCCGACTACAATCTGTATCAGAACCGCTTTTCGGAAATGCTGGCGCTGGTGGCCTATACCGGCGCGGGACAAAGCCGGGAGGCGTTCACCACCTCCCCGGAGCTGACGACCAACGGGATGCTGCCAAAGGCGTGGCGTTTCATTGAGAACGATGGTATTTATCTTTATAAGGGCGGCTCCAGCGGTGCCTCTAATACCGGGCGGGAACCCTACTGTGAATATTATGCTTCGCAGATTGCAGAAACCATGCGTCTGAACGCCGTTCATTACGACCTGGAGAACTGGAAAGGGATTACGGCGTCCAAATGCGCGCTGTTTACCGATGTGGACACTTCCTACATTCCCATTGGCCGGCTGGTTAAGGCCGGCGGGATTCAGAAGTGCCTGGAATACTATGACGCGCTCGGCCCGGAATACGGGGAGCAGATTCGCAGTATGCTGGTGTTTGACGCTCTGATCTATAACGAGGACCGGCATTTCGGAAACTTCGGCATTCTCCGGGACAATCATACCGGCAGGATCAAGGCCCCGGCTCCCATTTTCGATAACGGCCTGTCTCTGCTGTGCTATGCAGGACGGGATGAAATCGCGGATTTTGAAAAGCTCCGATCCTACGCCGGGACACGTACGAACCCCTATCGGTTATCATTTGAGGAAGTGTGCGCCGCCGTGATGGGCGCGAAGCAAAAGGAGCAGCTTCGCCGGATGATCGGCTTTACGTTCAAACGGCATCCGTCCATCAACTTTCCGGAAGACCATTTGCGGGCGTTGGAAAAGCTGTTGGAGATTCGCGTCAGAAGGCTGCTGGCGATCCCCACAAAAGGGAAAGCTGAGAGGCGCAGATCGCGTGGCTGAAAACGTCAGAGAGACATTCCTCGGAGATGAGGCAGTAGAATTCATTCAGTCTTCAAACAGATAACGGATATACTCCGCGGCGGTTTCGGGCCGCGGCGTGTTGGCGATGACGCCCAGATAGACGCTGCCGTTAAAACCGGCACGGCGGATCACCGGAGCCTGGGAGAGCTCCAGTGCCATGGGAAAGTCCTCGGTGACGGCTTTGTATTCGACGGAAGGATCCAGCCGGACGTCCGTGGCGTTGTCTTCCAGGACGGCGGTGCCTGTGGTCAGGGCGGAGCGCAGCGTTTCTAGCTTCTCACAGCCGGAAAGGTGCTCTGTCAGGAAATCCTCCATATTGATCAGATAACCTTCCCGCGCGAAAGCGTCGAAGGCCTCCTGATCCATAAGGACCACGTCAAGCTGCTCTCCGTCGATGGTCGCCAGGATCTTCACCCGCGACGCGTAGACGTATTCGTAATAGGGACTGTTCTCGTCTGAGGTGAGATAGAGGCCGGTATAGAGCTGCATTCTGTTTTTGGCGGTGTCTGTCCCGGTGTAGGTGAGAAATTCACCATCTAAGTCGTTAAGAAGATCGTCGCCGGCGGTGACATTGACCAGGCCGGTGTAGAGGACGACGTCTTTGTGGGTGACTTTTCCGTAAATATTGTAGCCGACGATATAGGCCAGGATCAGAAATACCGCGATGGGAAGCTTATAGTAGTCCCAGATGTAGCGGACTTTGCCGCGTCCGTTCAGGGACCTGAATTTGCGGCGTTCTTCTTCCATGGCCGGATTTTTTAAACTTTTATTCCCCGTCATTTTTCCGTACCTCCTCATAATTGGAGGCCTTCGTCTCCAGCTGCCCCAGCACATTGTTCATCAGAAACGAGCAGAGAAATGCGCAGGTTCCTTCGCCGAACACGATGACGGGAAGGAAGACATTGATGATGACCACCAGCATGGCGAAATGGATCGCCGCCGCCAGGGCGGTGCAGAAGAGAAATCGCATTCCTACCATCAGGGCGTTCTTGATGGTGCGGAACGCGGTATTTTCAAACCGCGCCATGATCGGGAACACCCACAGAAGGATGATGGCGTAGCCTACCAGCAGGACGATGAAGACGGCGGTCTCCACGGCCCAGAACGTATTCTCAAACCGCATATGGTAGAACACATAGCCGTCCACGCCTAAGAGGATCCCCAGCGCCAGCAGGATCAGCCAGACGATGGTGGACTGGCGGAAATTTTCCTTGAACGCCTGGAAGAAGCCGGACGTCAGATGGCCTTCTTCGTTCTTCGCCATTTTGAGGGTCATGTGGTAGAGGGCGGTGGTGGACGCGCCTGCCGTGACGATGGGGATACAGCAGATCATCCAGAGAATGTTCAGATAAGCGCTGTATACCAGCCTTGTGATAAATGACATGGCCGGGCCTTCCGGATCCAGTAAACGACTCATGGGGTACCTCCTTAGTGTTTTATCTGCGTTCGGCGATGTGTTAAAACGAGCGGTTGTTGTTTGCTTTGGGTAACATCGAAAACAGTTGGTTGTTATCAAAGTAAAGCCACGTCAAAACGGTTAGCTGTTATCCCGCTTTGGAACCGTACTAAAACTATCGGTGGATGTCCGGCTCAAAGCCATACCGCCCGTATTTTTTACCCTTCCGTCGACTCCCTATAGATCAGTTCCGTCTCCGTGTGCATGATCCGGTAGTTCAGTTCCGGCTCCCGGATGCGGGACAGCAGAAGCTGGACCGCCGCGAAGCCCATGATCTGACTGTGAATGTGGATCGTAGTCAGCGTCGGCGTCATGATCCGGGATTCCGGGGAATCGTCAAAGCCGCAGAGCCAGACGTCCTTCGGGACGGACCGGCCCAGACGCTTAAGGACAGTGACGACGTCGATGGCGACGAAGTCGTTGGCGCAGAGAAAGACGTCTGGCATATGGTCAAGTCCGCCCAGCTGTTCGGTCAGATAGGCGCGGTAGGCGTCCCGGTCCAAATGGCTTAAGCCTTCCTGTGTCCTTGTCAGGCAGAAATGTTCGTCAATGGGCAGCCCCAGCGTGAACATGGCGCCTCGGAACGCCATATAGCGCTCGTAGAAGGACTGGCAGTGCAGGTATTCGCCGATGAAGCCGATCCTTGTCCGGCCGCGCCGCGCCATCTCGCTGATAAAGCGGTAGATCTCGGTCTGGTTGTCCATGTACAGCCGGTCCGCCTCCAGCAGGCGGTCGAAGCCGTCGGCGGGAGTGTCGATGAAGAGGGTGGGGATTCCCTGACCGCAGATCCTATGGCTGTATTCATGGTCAAAGATCTCCACGCACACGATGCCGGCGGTCCGGTCCGGATTAAAGGATGCCGGCATCCGTCCCGCGGCCTGATCTTCGTAATAGACCCGGTGCAGGGTCAGGCTGTAGCCAGCCTGGGTCAGTTCGCGTTGAAATTTGTCCAGGATCACGGAAGCGATATGGGAACCGCCTAACGCCGAGCCGGTCAGAAGGGCGATCTCCCGCTTGTCGTCGGGACCCGGAAAGGAAGACGGCGTCCTGACAGGATCCGTGAGGGCCATGTAGGAAAACTGCTTATAGCCCATCTCCTGCGCCTTCTTAAGGACTTTCTCCCTGGTCGCGTCGGCCAGGATGCCGGTATTGTTGATCGCCTTGGAAACGGTATTGCGCGATACGCCCAGCGCGTCCGCAATGTCCTGGATCGTGACTCGTTCTGCCATGTAACCCCCTCCTGAGAAATTTCCTTAAAATATAATGTACTGCCTGATTTGCGTCAGTATGCAGGAAATAGCGCCGGCGGCGCTTTCTATGTTTCCATGCAGGCAGAGTGCCGATGACGTTCTGCCTGTATTTCCATGCAGGCAGAGTGCCGGTGATGTTCTGCTTGCATCACGTCAACTTGTGCATATGCCTAACTCATTGTTTCTATTATAATGCACAAATCAAAATGTGTCAAATGTAAAAATGTAAATATTTTAGCATAATTGTATGTGCAATATGCAAAATTCAGACAACGACAGGCGGCTCAGACTGTAAAAGATGTGCATAGTGCGCGGTCAGGGTGGAAAACACCCAATTCGACCGAAAAATAATTTGTGCAAATGTTAAAATCTGTATTGACTAAATGTAAAAACGGTGGTATAAATGATTTACACAAATCCGAATGATATTTTTACAAATGCACAAATCACAAACCAACGGCCGACAAATCCATTTCCCATTCCCATCGGCCGCGAAATTCGGAGAACGTGTGAGGAAGGAGGAACACATTCTATGAAACAGAAAAAAGAAGCGGCGGGACT